>NZ_JAQYWW010000833.1:0-364 GCF_036322525.1 Streptomyces sp. BE20
GCGAGCAGCTGGGCGGGGGGGGCGGGGTGGGCGGCGGCTCTGGAACGGCCGGTGGGGTGGCGACGGTGTGTCTTGGTGCTTCCTGGTTCGGTCGGCTGGGGTGGGGGGGGGGGGGGGGGCGGGGTGGGGGGGGGGGGGGGGGGTGGGGGGCGGCCGGGGGTGGGGGGTGGGGGGGTCCCCCCCCCCCCGGGCGCGCCGCCCCCCACCCCCCCCCCGGGGCGGGGGGCCCCGCGTGGCGTGGCCCGACGCGGGGTCGCGACCGGTTCTGGTGTCGGCTCCCCGCCCGGCGGGCGGCGGCCCCGGCGGCGCCGCGGCGGGGGCCGGGCGGCGGGCGGTGCGCGCCCCGGCGCCCGCGGCCCCGGCC
>NZ_JAQYWW010000834.1:0-991 GCF_036322525.1 Streptomyces sp. BE20
CCTCTCATCAGCGTCTCCGACGACACCTCCGGGCCCGGTGACACCACCCCCCAGGTCATCTCTTCGACAGGGGGACACAGTCATGCCGGGGCCCGGAGGCCAGCGGCCCTCTTGCAGGACCGCGAAAAACATAACGGGGGCTGTTGCGGCAGCACTCGACGGTGACTGCACACCGGTCCGCCGATGCCTCACGGACCCGCCTGCCTGACTGTCTCCGGTCGGCGCAGACCTACGTTGGCCGCAATCACGAGGGGACAAGCGCTGAGACGGTCCCATGTGGCTGCGCCTGCTCGGCGGTGGGCGCACGGCCGAGACGAGCAGCCGGGCCGCGGAACGGCTGACGGTGCCGGTCCGCGGCCCGGGGATCGCGGGTCCTCGCAGGCTCCAGGACTCGCGGCGCACGCGGATCACGCCAGGTGACGTTGAGCCGGCTCCCGCGCGGCCGGGACTGCCTCCTTCGGTGGAAGCTGAAGGCCGGTGCCCGCCGCGTCGCTGTGCGCGCGAGACGGTGGACCCGCAGATGCGGTCGGGTGCCACCCTCAGGCACTCGACCGCACCCGTGCCCCGGGTCCCCCGACCTGGACTCGGGGGGTTCTCGTCCTACTCCTTCACCGCACCACCGGTGAGTCCGCGGACGAAGGTCCGCTGGAGGAGGACGAAGGCGAGGACGACCGGGATCGCGGCCAGCACGGAGCCGGCCATCAGGAGATCCCAGCGGGGGGCGAACTGGTTCTGGAACTGGGCCAGTCCGACGGGCAGCGTGCGCAGCATCTCGTTGTTTGTGACCAGCGAGGGCCAGGCGAACTCGCCCCAGGTCCACATGAACTTCAGCACCGCGACGGTGCCCAGTGCCGCCCAGGAGTTGGGGAGCAGGATGCTCACCAGGGTGCGCAGCCGGCCGGCGCCGTCGATGGCGGCGGCCTCGTCGAGCTGGACGGGCAGCGTCACGAAGTGCTGGCGCAGCAGGAAGATGCCGGTGGGGCTGGCCAGG
>NZ_JAQYWW010000835.1:0-349 GCF_036322525.1 Streptomyces sp. BE20
CCTCGGGCATCGGATGAATGCTTTGCTGCCCCAGAGCTTCGGCCAGGCCGGCGGCCCGGCGGATGTTGTCAACCGGCGATAGCACGAACCAATCACAGGACCGATCACCGTCCGCCCCCGGTCCGAGCGACCGACCGACCCCAGGACAGATCACCCGACGCCCCCGCGGCGAGCGACGGACCGAGCAGCAGACCGATCCCCGTCCGCCCCCGGGCCGAGCGACGGACCGACCCCCGGCCCGAGCGCCCTCCGCCCCCGGGCCCAGCCACGGACCGACCACCGCACCGAGCGCCGGACGGACGCCTCGGCGCACCGGGCGGGCCGGCGAGGCCGCTGCCCCCGCCGACAC
>NZ_JAQYWW010000836.1:0-29422 GCF_036322525.1 Streptomyces sp. BE20
GCGCCCTCGCCGTCAAGCTCTTCCCCGCCCTGTTCGGCGGCCCCGCCTACCTGAACGCGCTACGCGCCCCGTTCCCGGACGTGCCGTTCGTGCCCGTCGGCGGCATCGACGCCACCGCCGCCCTCGCCTACCTCACCGCCGGAGCAGTCGCCGTCGGAGCCGGCTCGCCCCTGGTCGGCGACGCCGCCGACGGCGGCGACCAGGCCGCGCTGCGCACCCGCGCCGCACAGTGGCGCGCCGCGCTCACCCGGGCGGTGACCGCATGACCACCATCCCCACCGCCCCCGAGGTCGGCACCGCGGTTCCCGAGGTGGTGACCGTGGGGGAGGCGATGGCCGTACTGCGGGCCACCGGCCCGATCAGGCTCGCCCCGCCCATGGAACTGTCCGTCGCCGGAGCCGAGGCCAACGTCGCCATCGGCCTGGCCCGCCTCGGCCACCGGACGTGCTGGGTCGGCAGGGTGGGCGACGACCCGTTCGGCGCGCTCGTCCTGCGCACCCTGCGCGCCGAAGGCGTCGACACCACCCACGCCCGCACCGACACCCAGGGCCGCCCCACCGGCCTGCTGGTGCGCGAGGACGGCATCGGCGACCTCGCCACCGTCCACTACTACCGCCGGCATTCCGCCGGATCCGCCCTCCACCCCGACGACGTCCTCACCACCCTGAACCCCGCCACCCGCATCCTCCACCTCACCGGCATCACCCCCGCCCTCAGCCCCACCGCCGCCCAGGCCGTCCTCACCGCCGCCACCCGGGCCCGCGCACTCGGCGTCACCGTCAGCCTCGACGTCAACCACCGCGCCCGCCTGTGGACCCACCAGCAGGCCCGCGAAACCCTGCTGCCCCTGGCCCGCCACGCCGACATCCTCATCGCCTCCGCCGACGAACTCCACCTCCTCGCCCCCGACCCGGCCCTCGACGAGCAGCACACCATCGCCGCCCTCCTCGCCCAGGGCACCCGCGAGGTGGTCATCACCCGCGGCGGCGACGGCGCAAGCGTCACCACCGGCCGCGACGGAACCCACCACGCCCCGGCCCGGTCGGTGCCCGTGGTGGACGTGATCGGCGCCGGGGACGCCTTCGTCGCCGGCTACCTCTCCGGTGTCCTGGACGGCCTCACCGCCGAACAGCGCCTGCACCGCGCCACCGCCACCGCCGCGTTCGCCGTCGCCACCCGCGGCGACTGGGAAGGCCTGCCCACCCGCACCGACCTCACCCTCCTCGACACCCCCGCCGGCACCACCCTGCGCTGACCCCGAGGACCCCCATGCCCCCCATCCGTGACACCGCCCCCCGCATCACCGTCCACGCCCGCGGCACCCACGAACTCGCCGAAGGCGCCCGCTGGGTCGACGACCGCCTCGTCTTCACCGACATCCTCACCGGCCGCCTCCTCGAAACCCCCGCACCCGCACCCACCCCCGCCCCCGTCCGCGCCCGTGAACTCCTGCGCCTGCCCGTCCCCCTCGGTGCCGTCGCCCCCGTCGCGGGCCGCCCCGGACACTGGATCGCCGCCGCCGGCACCGGTATCGCCCTGATCGCACCCGACGGCACCACCGACTGGCTCGCCCGCCCCGAGGACCGCGCCCGGGTCCCCGTCCGCATGAACGACGGCGTCTGCGACCCCCACGGCAGGTTCTGGGCCGGCAGCATGGCCTACGACGCGACCCCCGGCGCCGGCAACCTCTACCGCACCGACCACGACGGCACCGTCCACCACGTCCTCGACGGCCTCACCATCGTCAACGGCCCCGCCTTCACCCCCGACGGCCACACCCTCTACCTCGCCGACAGCGCCACCCGCACCATCCACCGCTGCACCCTCGACACCCACGGCACCATCACCCACCGCGAGAAGTTCACCCGCACCGGCCACGCCGGCGCCCCCGACGGCATGACCGTCGACCACGACCACCACCTCTGGGTCGCCCTCTGGGGCGGCTCCGCCATCCACCGCTACCACCCCGACGGCACCCTCACCAACCGCATCCACCTCCCCACCCCCCAACCCACCTCCGTCTGCCTCACCCCCACCGGCACCCTCCTCATCACCACCGCCCGACACGGCCTCACCACCAACCCCGCACTCGCAGGATCCATCCTCACCACCCCCGTCAACACCACCGCACCACCCGCAGCCATGTACACACCGCACTTCGGGTAGACGGTGGAGCAGACGGGAAAGGGGCCGACCGACAGCGAAGGAGCAGACGGACCAGTTGCCTGGAGACCGGAACTCCGGGGCCGTCAAACAGTGCGGTGCCCGCCGGCGGTGGCGCGCGACCTGGCCGACGTCATTCGAGGCGATACCGCCGCGCACCGCCGGACAGGCTCCATCGGACGGTTGGTTCCGGGACGCCAACGGCGAAGCGCCCGGCGGTCGTCACGACCGCCGGGCGCTCCAGCCCTGTTCAGCTCTGACGACCGGTCGAAACGGTCACCGGTTCATCGCCGGGGCTGACGTGGCATCACAGCTCGTCGTGCTGCAGCCGGCCGCATCCCGTCGTGCTGTTCTCGACGTACGACGTGTGCCAGAGCGCGTTGTCCGACCCGCGGACGAACACGTCGAGGCGCCCGTTCTCCGGCGACACCACCGCGGGTACACCGCGCAGATCGCCGGCGAAGCTCCGCCAGTCCGTCCAGGCCCTGCCGGTCGCCCAGCTCTTCGCCCGCAGGTCCCTGCCCGAGCCCTGGACGAAGACGTCGATACTGCCGGGTGCCTGAGTGACCGCCGTCGGACGGTCGGCCAGGGAGCCGCCGAAGGACAACCAACTGGACGAGGTGCCGTTGACGGCCCACTTGTGCCAGAGCGCGTTGTCCAATCCGCGGGCGAACACCTCCACCCCTCCGTGCTCCAGGGGCACCGCTACAGGATCGGTGGTCAGCCAACCGCCGAGGGACTGCCAGCCGGACCAGGCGCCGCTGACGTACTTGTTCTGCCAGATCGCGTTGTCCGATCCCCGGGCGAACACGTCGAGGCGTCCGTTCTCCGGCGACACCACCGCGGGCACGCCGCGCAGACTGCCGCCGAGGACCGTCCAGTCCGTCCAGGGACTTCCGGACTGCCAGCTCTTCACCCGCACGCCCTGGTCGGTTGCCCGGATCACGACGTCGAGGTTCCCGGGCCCCCGGCTGATCACCGTCGGACTGTCGGCCAGGGATCCGCCGAGGGATTCCCACGCGGACCAGGTGTCGTTGACGTACCACTTGTGCCAGAGCGCGTTGTCCGATCCGCGGACGAACACGTCGAGGCGACCGTTCTCCGGCGACGCCGCCGCGGGGATTCCGACGATCCCGCCGCCAGTCGGTGCACCGAGATCGAGGTAGTCGTGCCAGGACACGCCGTTGTAGTGCTTGTTGTACAGATGGCCGTCCGAGCCTCGGACGAAGACGTCAAGACTGTTCGGTGCCTGGCTGACCGCCGTCGGACTGTCGGACAGCTCTCCTCCGAGGGAACCACCCCCGATCGTGGTCGGCGACTGTACCGACCGTTTGCAGGTGCGGTCGATGGCGCTCGAAAGGGCTATCGCCAGCACCAGTGAGACGTCCTGGAAGGAGCTGTAGCGCCGTGGGCCGATCACCTCCGATTCGTGGGTGGGGTCCTGACTCAGGCGGGCTGCGTAGTTGGAGAGCCGGCCCCAGTTGTTCTCCTCCACGAGGTAGTCGGCGGGCAGCGGATTCCCTGGGGACGGCGCGCCCACCTGATTGCCCATGAACTCCGAAATGTGATGGAAGCGCGCAGCTTCGGCAGTCATCGCGGCGACCTGGAGGGCGGCGCGGGCGAGCTGCGGATTGGTGACACCGGTCGCGCCGCCCTGGTAGGCGCGAAGGCCGGTCAGTGCCATAAGCATCGACTCGGAGCCGTAGCGCAGTTCACCGCGGCCCACGCCTGCCGTTCGTTCCAGGGCGGGATAGTCGGATCCCATGGGCAGCGCGATCACCGGGCGCCCGCCGGTGAGCTGGCGGACCCGCTCGATGGATTCGCGGAATGCGTAGGCGGGAGTGTTCGAACCCCAGGATTCGAATCCAATGAGGTACATGTTCTCTGCGCTGAAGAAGAGATTAAGGTGTTCGTCGTCGCCAAAGGTGACGACGAGCGCGATGTTGCCCTGCCCCGTGCGCTGCACGGAGCCACGATAGGAACTGGCTGTGGCTCGCAGGCTGGTGATCATTTGTTGATAGTTGGTCGCACGAACGGATGGACTGTCCGTGTGGTAGTAGCGCCAGGCGATCCTGTGATCCGCAGCGGCGGCCGGTGGCGACGACGCGAGGGATCCCCCCAGGAGCGCGGCGACGAGCGCCAGCAGCGTCAGTACGGACGCCAACGGGCGGCCCGTCCTGACGGCTATGCGACTGTCAGTCATTTCACCTCGATAAGTGGTGGGTCGGGGGGAGACGGGGAACTGCGGGCCTGACAGGGAACCGACGAGGGTTTCGCCGGGCCCGTGCACAGTGCCCGAGCGTGGGGGCGCAGTTGAGTCTCGCCCGGTTGGGCCGTCCGGGGCAGCGTGGAATTACCTGCCCCTATACCTGTCCTCGGCGGACCCGGCGTTCCCGGCACCGCTGATCACCATGACGTCGCAGTCGTGCCCGGCGGCCCGCAGCCGGGGGATGACGTCCAGGCCGAACATGCCCGGGAGGTAGAGGTCGAGGAGGGCCAGGTCGGGGAGCAGCTCGGCGACCGCCGCGATCGTCTGCTCGCCGGTGTTCGCCGTACCGACGACCCGGAAAGACTCGACGAAGTCGTCGTCGGCGACGCGGTCGACGAAGGCCAGGTGGATGCCGGCCACCATGAAGTCGTCGTCGACGACCAGGACGTCGATCATCGGGGGGCCTTCCGGTGCCGTACGGACGGCGCTGCCGACGGACATCCGCGCGGTGAACATGGCGCCGTCGGCGGTGTTGGTCACCGCGACCTCGCCGCCGCGTCGCTGGCAGACGAACCGGGTGAGCGCCGGTCCGATGCCGCGCTCGCCCTCCTGGGCGGCCTTCGTGGTGAAACCGTGCGAGAAGACCTCCTGGGTCAGCTCCGGCGCCACCCTGGGGCCCGAGTCGCGCTGATCGAGGCGCTCTCCCGCCGGTGGGGCACCCGGCCACGCGGCGGCGCTCGCCCTCGGTCCGCAGCCGGGCGGCCTCGATCTGTCACGTCGGCGGCCCGCCTTCAACCGCTCCCATGTCGCCGGTCCTGTTGATCTTGAGCCCCTTGGGGACAGCGGGCAGCAGCCGGTTCCCGGAGGTGGTGGTGCGGATGGCGAGCGGGTCGGTGTAGCCGGCGCCGCCAGCCGGGCGGAAGGTGGCGGCGGGGCCGTTCTCGACGAGGTTGCGGCCGGTGATCTGGCCGTCCACGGTCGGCAGGGTGTAGTGGGTTGCCTTGCGGAGGGCCTGGGCCATGAATGCCGCGCCGAGTTGGCCGACCTGGTCGCGCGCGGCCGCCGGGTCGGCGACCGCGCCACCGGGGCAGGCCTGTGCTGCGGCGGCGAGGGCCGGGTCGAGGTTGGTGTTGAGCATCGCATGGCCCCCGCCCGCAAGAACGGCGTCGACGGCGACCCTGGTGGAGTGCGACATGGCCAGTTCCTTCATCCAGTCCTGGCCGGCGGCGGGGCCGGTGTCCTCGTCGCAGGTACCGCGGATGGTGAGGACCGGGACCGTGTGCGCGGCCGTGTCGCTGAGTTCCGGTTCGACGGCGACGACGGCGAACAGCCCCGGCCGTGCGGCCGCCGCACCGGACAGGACGTATCCGCCCCCGCGGCTGTGTCCGACCAGCCCGACCCTGCCCGTGTCGATCCGCCCCTTCACTCCGGGGATCCGCAGGCCGTGCATGACACCCCTGTTCAGGTCGGCCAGCAGTCCGAGGTGCGCGTCGATCAGCTGGCTATAGCCCCTGCCCGAGTCGGGCTCACCCGCCCAGGCGGCCTGGGCGCTCACCACGTCGACGGAAACCGCGACGAACCCCTCACGCGTCAATGCCTCCACCGCGTGGGACAGGCCTGTGTCAAGGCGCATGTAGGACGGACCGAACCCGGGACTGTCAGCCTTCCTCGTACCCGGCGGTGCGCACACCAGCGGCCATCGAGCGGTGACCGGATGCCGGGCTGTCCCCGGCGTCACGCCTGGCCACACGCATACGGGATGGGCGCCGTGCAGAACGAGGACGACCGGGTGAGGGCCGGGCCCCGACGGCATGCCCAGGACGCCGTGCACCTGCGACGGGTTGGGCGACGGGTCGTCGGCGGACCCAACGTTCATGATGACTCCGGGTGCGAGCTGGTAGCTCGTCAGGCTGTTGGACAGGCCGTCGTACGCCGCCTTCGGGGTCGACGCGGCAGCCTGGACGGAGCCTGAACCGAACGCCATCGCGGCGGCCAACACGGCAGCCGCACCTGCGGGCCGCACGTTCCTGGCCTTCACGGCCGTCCTTCCCGCGACTGAGTCGACGAGCGGAGGCCACGAGCCCGGGCCGTGGAGCAGGGACAAGCGGAACCCGTGTGCGACACGCCCACCTGGTCTAGATGCGCGCCGCGAATCGTCCCGGGTAACCGGCCGTGCCGCGTGGGGCCCTGGGCCGATCCAGGAGTGCGCACGACCGGAGCCGCGGTGCCCAAGGAGGTCTGGGGAGGTCTGGGGAACAGGCGCATGTCCGTCACTTTCAGCAGTCGACACGGGTGCCGGGGTTCGAGGTCAGGGGGCAGCGAGGCGCTATGGCGGTGCGTCCGCCGGTTCTGTTGCGGCGGAACTCGTTCCCGTCGGCCGGGCGGGTGTGGCCGTCGCGGTGGAGCGCCGGTGGCGGTGGTGACCGCCACCGCCGTGAACACGCCCGGTGTGGGCCGGTCCCTCCACCACCGGGTCGTGGGCCACGTCGGCGAGCGTGATCGGGGCCGGGGCCAGGACCACAAGCCCTTGCCGTCGCCGCTCTGGCTGGAAGGACGCATGAAAAAGCATGGATGCTGCTTGAAAATGACTTTAATCAACTAACTTTAAGCAACTTTTGCCAAGATGTCAGAGGTTCAGCGGGAGCGTCAAGATCTACCCACCGGTGGTGGTGCCCGACGGAACCGGGGGAAGCGGGGTTCGCACCCCACCGAGCTGATCGCCGAGGCGTCGGCGATCAGCTCGGTGGGCCGGGCCTTCGCGTGCAGATCATGGGCTGCCATCCCCTCCGCCAGCCCTGCCGCACGGGCCGGTGATCGACGCGCTGCGCCGGGTGGGGCCGTGGCTACCCGGGACCGAGAGACTGAGCCGCAGCCGTCGGTGGATCACGCTCTGCACCCGGGCCGGCGTGCACCGCTCGTCCGCGAAACCATGCGCGGAATGCCCGACGCTCAGCGGTCAGGCCCTCACCCTCCGGATGCCTCACACAACGGGATACCGCAGGGATCATGAACCGTCACTACCCGACGACAACCCTCGCAGGCCAGGGCCTCCACGGTGGCGGGCAGCCGAGTCGGACTGGTCTTGGGTCGACGCGATCTCTCGCGCAGGCCGTCGAAGCCGGCGGCAGCGTAGGCCTCATACGACAGGAGGTCGTGGCTGCGGCCCTCAGCCGATCGGTGGTGTCGTCGCATACGACCGGGACATGGTCGGTCAGGCCTGTCTTCCGCTGGACACCCAGGAACACGCCGGTGAGCACCGGGCCCCGCCGCGATCGCCGGCTGCCATGGCGACCCACGCCAGGATCCGCACGGTGAGACCGACGGTCGGACCGTCCCCGAAGCCGCATCCGATCCCCGTGGCGCTCAGGGCGTGTTTGGCGGCGGGCTCCAAGGCGGAAGTTCAGACGGGGATCAGTCTCCGTCCACCGGGACGGCGCGGTCCGTCGTGGCAGGCGCCCGGTTGGCGAGGGCGGTCACAACGCGGGAAGGGCTCGGGCGGCCGAGGTGCTCGGCCATCCACCGGCTGATGGCAGCCAGGGCCGACAGGTCGACCCCGGTGTCGATGCCGAGGCCGGTGAGCATCCACAGCAGGTCCTCGGTGGCGAGGTTGCCGGTCGCACCGCGTGCGTACGGGCATCCGCCGATGCCTCCGGCGGAGCTGTCGAACTCGGTGATGCCTGCGGTCAGCGCGGCGTGCACGTTGGCGAGCGCCTGTCCGTAGGTGTCGTGGAAGTGCAGGGCGATCCGCTCGCCGGCTATGTCGAATGCATGGATTGCCTCCAGCAGTTCCAGGACGTGTCCGGGGGTCGCCACGCCGATGGTGTCGCCCAGGGACAAGCTGGTGCAGCCCATGTCGACCAGCCGGTAGGCGACCGTGGCGGCTTGCCGCGGGTGGACTTCTCCCTCCCAGGGGTCGCCGAAGCACATGGAAACGTAGCCACGCACCGGCAGGTTCGCGGCGCGGGCCCGGTGGATGACGGGCTCGAGCATTGCCAGCGCGCCATCCACGGACCGACCCAGGTTGTTCTTCGAGAAGGATTCGGTTGCGCTGGCGACGACGGCGATCTCCTGGGCGCCGGCGGCCAACGCGCGGTCCAGGCCGCGGTCGTTGGGGACCAGTACCGGGAGCCGGATGCCCCCGAGTGCTCCCACGGCGGCAAGCACCTCGTGTGCGTCGTCGAGTTGGGGTATCCACCGCGGGGACACGAAGCTGGTGGCCTCGATGACGGTCAGGCCCGCACCGGCGAGCCGCCGGATGAACTCGGCCTTGACGGCGGTGGGGACGCGGGCGGCCTCCGACTGGAGGCCGTCGCGAGGGCCCACCTCGTAGATGCGGACCTTTTCCGGCAGCCCGTGTCCGCGGGTGATGCGAGGCAGCGTGTTCCGAGTCCGGGTGGTCACGGCGTCAGCTGATGAGGAGGGGGACGGAGAGGGTGGCCACGTAGAAGGCCATGTACTGGGCGCCGGAGGTCATACCGAGCAGGCGGTGGAATGCTCCCGCCAGTGCGCCGACGCTGACGGTGACGAGCAGCCCAAGAACGCCGCCTTCGTACCAGGCCACCACGCAGATCAGTCCGGCGAACGCCCCGATGAGCGCCTCGTGGCTGATGCGACGGGCTACCCATGCGCTGGTGGGGCGGGCGTGGCGCATGGCCAGCGGATAGATGACGGTCGCGACGATGGCAACGGCGAGCAGGCCGAAGACCAGGAATTGCCAGGAGGTCAGCAGGGTGTGCAGGTTGTGCACCTGGCCTTTGACGGTGAAGACCGGGGGAGCGTTGAACAGCGCGGCGGCAGGGCCTGCGGCGACGGGACTGAGCGGCAGGCCGAAGGCGATCAGGGGGATCAGCGTCTCGGCGATGTACGTCGACTCCGTCGTGCCGTTCTTGACCGCCATAAGCGTACTCAGACGCTGGTAGGGGTGCTTGATGCGTGAGCCGACGGCTTCACCTGCCATCACGGCGGTGGCGACCGGGCTGAGCATGAACGTCGTCGACGTCACCGCTGCGATCGCCCCGGTCACGGCGGTCTGTCCGCGCGTCAGCACCTTGAACGGATTGGGGAACCATCCGGGTGGGGCAACGGCTTCTGGAGCCAGGGAGAATTCCTTGCCCGCGCTGCGCGGCAGTGCGCCGCGGCCGGAGCGGGAGGCGGCGATGAGCAGGTCGATGACCAGCGGCCCGATCGCGATGCCTAGGAAGAAGCTGATGCTCAGCGGCTTGTCCAGCACGTCCTTGGCGAAGCGGCTCAGCGCGGCGATGACGAGCGTGAACGGAGCCAGCCCCGCGATGGCGGCCCACCGGCCTGGCGAGAAGTACGCGACGACGAGGGCGACCGCCACGAACACGTACGGCACGATCTCCTTCACGGGCTCGGCGAACGGGGCGAGCAGTGAGGCCACGCCGACCGCGATCGGGACGGCGATTGCGGCGGAGAGCAGTCCGCCGGCCAGGGCCTTGCGCAGGGCGACGTGCGGGGCGCCGATGCGTCGCATCGCCCACGCGTCGTCCAGGAGTGCCACGGCGGTCGTGTCGCCGGGGATGCCCAGCAGCGTGGTCGGGATCGCGTGGGTCATGTGCTTGGCGATCGCGCTCGCGAGAAAGAAGGTGATCACACCGGCGGGTGGGACGCCGAGCAGTACCACCAGCAGGGTGAGGGGGCCGAGCGTCGAGGTCTCGTCGGTGCCGGAGACTAGGCCTATCCCCGCGAAGACGAGGGCGCCGGTCAGGCCCATGGCCAGGGCCCAGAGCAGGTCGGTGATCATCGTGATTCAGTCCCTTCCACAGGCTCTGTCGCGGCATCGTGCGCCGCGTCGGGATCCAGCAGGCCGAGCTCGGTCAGCTCGGCCCGTACGGCTGCGGGCAGCCGGTCGGGCGTCGTGGTGTCGGAGTCCCGGGCCGATTCGGCCAGGGCGGCGCGTCGCAGTGCTGAGGACGCCTCGGCGTCGTTGGTGAAGCGGCGCTTGGGCGGGAACAGGCGTACGCACACGGCGCCCGCCGCCACGCAGGCGGCCAGTCCCACGAGCAGGGCGTAGCCGTCCGCGAGGGCGGCGGTGTCCAGACGGCCGCGCAGAAGAGCGCGTGTGAGAAGGAAGAGCGGGAGTCCGAACGCGATTCCCAGCAGCAGCGACGCGGAGAGGTGGCGCGGGTCGACGGTGTCGTTCCACACCTCGACGTAGACCGGGTCCTCCTGGTGGGAGGGGGGTGGGCCGGTGTGGTTCATCGGATGCCTGCCTCTCGGTCGGCCCGCAGCTCGGCGAGCACCTGTTCGGCGTGTTCGCCGCGTACGAGTCGGTCGCCGGTCAACCGGTCGACGACGAGGGGCAGCTCGTCGGGGGTCGCGCCGGCGGTGATGGCGATGTTGCGGGCGTGCAGGGACATGTGTCCGCGCTGGATGCCCTCGGTGGCGAGGGCGCGCAGCGCGGCGAGGTTCTGGGCCAGGCCGACGGCGGTGATGATTTCGCCGAGTTCGCCGGCCGTGGTGACGCCGAGCATCGCCACGGCGGCCCGCGCGACCGGGTGTACTTTGGTGGCCCCGCCGACGAGACCGACGGCGAGAGGCAGTTCCAGGGTGCCGACGAGGTTGCCGTCGGTGTCCTTCTCGTAGTGCGAGAGAGACGTGTACCTGCCGTGTCGGTCGATCGCGTGCGAGTGGGCTCCGGCCTCGACGGCGCGGGTGTCGTTTCCGGTGGCCAGGACGACGGCGGTGATGCCGTTGAGGATGCCCTTGTTGTGGGTGGCGGCCCGGTACGGGTCGGCGACGGCCAGGGCTGCCGCATGCAGGATGTTGTCGACCACCTCGCCTCCCCCGAGCGCGGCGGCGTCGAAGACGGCACGCGCCCGGCACCGGCGCAGGTCGGCCTTGTTGCTGAGGATCCTCAGCAGTGCCCGGCCGCGGGCGATCTCGGCGACCCGGTCGGCGATCGCCTCGGCCATGGTGTTGACCGTGTTGGCACCCATCGCGTCGCGCACGTCCACGATCAGGTGCAGCACCACGTACGTGCCGGCCGGAGTCTCGACCAGCTGCACGATCACGTCGCGGACACCCCCGCCGACGTGGACGAGCCGGGGGTCCTGCTCGTTGGCCAGCGCGATGACTTCGCCACGGGCTTCGAGCAGCCGCAGCCGGGCTGCGTGCGGATCAGCGACATCGAGGAGCTGGATCTGGGCCCGCATGAGCGGTTCGGTGACTGAGGTGACGAATCCGCCGGTGATGCGCGCGATCCGGGCAGCGTTGCTGGCGGCGGCGATCACCGACGGCTCCTCGGTGGCCATCGGGACCAGATGGTCGCGGCCGTTGACGATGAAGTTGGTCGCCACGCCCAGCGGGATGCCCAGGACGCCGATCGCGTTCTCGACCATGTGGTCGGCCTGCTCGATGGTCAGCCCGCGCTCGGGATCGAGCACGTCCAGGCTCTTCGGTTCCACTGCGGTCGCCTGTGCGACGCGGACACGGCGCTCTCGGATCGACAGGTCCCTCATACCGGGAAGCCGGCTGTTGACTGTCATGGGTTCTCTTCCACTTCAACGGATCTGACAGGTCCCAACGGGGTGAGCAAGCGGCTCGTAGGGACGGGAATGGTGGGACACAGGGAGGAAGGGGGCGGACAGCGACGCTCTCGCGGCGGGCCCGGGTCCGTCGTGCACCGGCGTACATGGCTCGGTTACCGGGTTGCGAGGGGGAGGCACCGGCCGTCCAGAGGCCGTCGCGCCGTGGAATGTGCGTCCAGTGGGTATCCCGTGGATGACGCCGCTGTCACAAGAGCGACTCTAAATGTCCTCTGTGGTGGCCCATACGTACGATGAGCACTCATAATGCCGATTCCTGGTGGACGATTCGCACAGGATGGCACGCATGAAGGCTTCTCCGCCGCCGACGGACGCATCGAACGGCGCCGCGGCCACCACCCCGCCAACCGGTCCGGTACCGCGGGACGCCGAAGCATCGCGGCAGCCCGGCATTTCGGTGCATTCCGTCCTGGCGCTGCTCGATCTCGCTGCAAAAGGCCGACCGGAAGACCGGGACGCCGTGGCCGCGCTGCTCTGTGAGCGGCTCGACGCCGCCGCGGTCACGCAAGTGAGCCAGCGAGTCCGGGAGATCCAAGGCGCGATGGTCCGGTTGCAGCGGCGCGGACAGGAACTGTCCGCGCTGTTCTCCAGCGCACGGGACCTCGCCGAGCTTCACGATGTGGATTCGTTGATCAACCGGCTCGTACGGCGCGCACACAGCCTCGCCGGAACCGATGTCACCTACCTGTCGGAGTTCGACGAGACCTCGCGCGAACTGCGGGTCCGTTCCACCGCGGGAGCGGTCGCCCCGTCCTTCCATCACCTGAGGGTCCCGCCCGAGATCGGCCTGGCCGGCAAGATCGTCGAGTCCCGCGCTCCCCACTGGACCTCACGCTACGAGGACCTGCACGATGTGCCTCACGCCGACAACATCGACAGCGCCGTCCGCGCCGAAGGCCTCGTCTCCATCCTCGGAGTCCCGCTCATCGCCAGCGACCACGTACTGGGCGTACTCTTCGCCGCCAACCGAGTTGAGCATGCCTTCTCCCCGGAGGAGGTGGCCCTGTTGTCGGCGTTCGCCGACAACGTCGCCGTCGTCCTGCAATCGGCTTGTCTGCTCAACCGAACCCGGGACGCCGCCAACGAGACACAGCGCACGAACGCCGCGCTGACCGAACACGTTGAGGCGATGGAACGAGCCGGCCAGATGCATGAGGAACTGACCGCTGCAGTACTGCGCGGAGGCGGAACCACCGATGTCGCGCGGACCCTGAGCGCGGCACTGCAACGTCCGGTCGTCATCATCGACGAGAACCACACCGTGCTCGCCTCGTCCCACGAGCGCCCCGCGGCCACGGTGATCGACACGCCCGCTGTCCGATCGGCGATCGCAGACAGCCGGCGCTCCGGACGCTGCACTCTGCTGACACCGCCGGAACAGGCCTTCCACGCGGCCGCCGCCGTACTCGCCGGCGAGATGGTTCTCGGCGCCCTGCTCATCGGTGCCGACGCGATGACCCTCGGAGCGATGGAGCAACACACGATCGAGCGCGCCGCGCAGATCACCGCGCTGCTCACCCTCAAACAGGACGCGGTCCTCTACGCCGAAGACCGAGTGCGCGGCGAGCTCCTCGCAGACCTGGTCAGCACCGACATCCGTCGTCACCAGAACCTGCCCGCTCGGCTGCGAGCTCGCCGACTGAACCCGGACGACATGCGTACGGTCGTTGTCGTGACGGTGGAACCCGATCAGCGCCGTGCGACGCTGAGGGCCGCGCAGGCAGCGGCCGCACCTGCCGGTGTGGCCGGCGAGGTCGACGGCATCGTGACGCTCGTCCTGTCGGAGACCGACCCGCAGCGTGCCGCGACGACAGTCCGCAACATCGTGTGCGCCGAAACCGACACCGACCAGGTGCTGACGGTGGCCGCACGCCCGGCCGCCACGCTCAACGACCTCAGCGTCCGCTTCTCCGCAGCCCGGGACTGCTGCCGGGTGCTCGCCGCCCTGGGCATCCGAGGCGCTGCGGTGGAAGCCGACAACTACCTCCCGTACACCGCCATGTTCGCCCACGACCCCACCGCCGTAGGACAGTTCATCGACCGAACGATCGGCCCAGTCCGATGCTGGGATGCCGAGCGCGGAACAGACCTGCTGTCCACCCTTCACCGGTTCATGGAGTGCAACGCGAGCCCCGCCCGCACGGCACGGCTGATGGGAACGCATACCAACACCATCCTGCAACGGCTCGACAGAATCACGCGGCTGCTCGGCGACACCTGGCGCGAGCCGGAGCCGTTCTTCCGTACGTCAGTAGCGGTGCGCCTGAACGCGCTCGCGGAGACGTTCGGCCCAGTGCGGCGAACATCAAGCTGAGAGAGAACGGGCCTGACCCCGGATGTTGGACACCAGAGGCACCTGGATTGGGCTTGCGCCTGTCCGGGCTGGACTCGGGTGGCACATCCAGCGCCACCGCACGCGGGGTTCCAGACGAGTGTGCCGGCCCCCTGGTCGCCGCAGGGACGGCCCTCCGGTCGGTTGTAGTGCCGGGGCGTCCTCACATCGCAGGCACCGAGACCGTCCCGGTCCGTGTTGGTCCCTATCCACAGGCCGCTTCTCTGATCAACGTGTGGTGACGTGGGCCGGGTTGGGTCGCGTCGACCGGGTCAGTGGCCGGGTCATCGGCGAGCCATCGGTTCCCCCCGTCCGCGCCCGACAGCGCCGTAGGGACGGAGTGCCGACAGCTGTACACCGCCTGCCGTCCGGCGGGGTCGTCAGCGGCGCGCCGCGCGGGCTGCGGGGCGGCCTGCCTGCGCCATGCGGCGGTCACTGATCGTGTCCGAGGTGGGTTCGCCGGGTTGCCGGGAGGCGTTTCAGGGGGCGAAATCGGTACTACCCCCCGACATGAGGGTCGGTGGGCGGGGCAGGTGTGTGCCCGGCCCACCGCGTGAGATACACCGATCCGAAGGTGAGTTCAGCGATGAGCAAGGTGCAGGAATCGATCGACGTGGACGTGCCGATCAGCGCCGCGTACAACCAGTGGACGCAGTTCGAGGAGTTCCCGATGTTCATGGACGGCGTCGAGGAGATCACCCAGATCGACGACCGGCACAACCACTGGAAGACGAAGATCGCCGGGGTGTCCCGTGAGTTCGACACCGAGATCGTCGACCAGGTCCCCGACGACCACGTCGCCTGGCGTACCACCAGCGGCGACGTGAAGCAGACCGGCATGGTCAGCTTCGAGCCGATCGACGCCACCCATACCCGGGTGATGATGGAGATGGACTTCCAGCCCGGCGGCATGACCGAGAAGGCCGCCGACCTGATGGGGGTGCTCGACCGGCAGGTGAAGGGCGACCTCAAGCGGTTCAAGCACTTCATCGAGAAGCGCGGCACCGCCACCGGCGGCTACCGCGACACCCTCTGACAGTGGTCTCCTGGCCCCCGCCGCGAAGCGGCGGGGGCGTCGTGCGTGCGCCGACGAGCCGACGACGGGCTTCGAGTGCCCGGCTCGACCGTGCCCGTCGAGCGCCCTCGCCAACGAGACGGCGGGCGGAACCGCCCCGGTGGCGGGCGCGGTCAGGGGTTGCGGGGGTGATTGAGCGGGGTGGACCGCCCGAAACCGAGGAAGTGGGAGAGGGCGTACGGCACGCTGTCAGGGTCGCGGGGCCGGGCGTCGAAACAGTCCCAACTGCAGAAAGACGTGGGATTCCAGCAGTCCAGCTGACGGCACTCGCCGCAGATCATGACCCGCGGCGGCCCATCGGTGACGTTCCGATCCATCGCGTTCACCCGCTCCGCGTCTCGCCCCGCCCCAAGGGTACGACGTGACCCCGCGGCTAGGCGTCGGCTAGGCGGGCCCCTGAGGTCGCCGGCCTCGCCACATCACGGCGAGGCCGGCCGTCCTTCGCTATGGCACCTCCTGCTGCGGACGCCTCCCGGCGAAAGCGCGCACCCGCGACCGCCGACAGCCTTCGAGGATTACCTCGACCAGCTGGGCATCGCGGGAATGCGGGAAACGGCTAATGCAGTCGACCTGGACAAGCTGAAATGCGCCCGACAGTAGCCGCTGTGAGTTCCTGCGCTGCGCCAAGGGCTGAACGGCCTCCGACCGGTGTACTCGCGAGTTCGGCCGGAATCATCCGGTTCATCCCTTGAAGCGTCGAGCCAGTGTTCTCGGTCGGGCCTCCAGCCACGATGGACGCCCGACAAGCCCTGACATGCGACTTCGTCGGTGCACGGGGTTCGTAGGGGTGCCCCGGGAGCCCCACCACATTCCGCCGCCTGTGACCAGGGTGGCGGGCCCGCCTCGCGGGTACTGCTGCCCGCGAGGTTCGCAGGACATGCCGAGATGGCAGGCAAGCACGACAATGGATCACAGTCCGGAGTGTCCGGCGCCCCGGGGTTGCCTCGGCGGCACAGGGCCCTGGCGAGTGGAGCGGGTGGAGGGTCCATGGAACAGGGGACCTACGACGGCCACGAAGCGCGGTCCGTCGACATCGTCGGCGAGGGGCTGACCGCACGCGCCATCGTGGATGAACACGGCACCGTGACTGGGTGGAGCGAGGGCGCCGAGCGTCTTCTGGGGTATGCGGCGGCGGACGTCCTGGGCCGTCCGCAGCCTCGCTGCTCGCCCGCACGCCCACCACGGAGGGTCTCCTCCCCTTGTCCGAGTTACCGAGGTGGAATGGCACGCTGGCTCTGCGCCACCGTGACGGCCGCAGTCTGCAGGTCAGGGCGTTGGCGCATCACCGGACGCCGGAGCGAGGAGGCGCCTCGTGGTTTCTCGTCTCGCCGCTGGCCGGGTCGCAGGTCCGGCCCGCGGACGAACCCATGGTGGCGTGGAGCTTCACCCAGTCCCCGGACCGCGCGCTGGCGCTGTACGACACCAGGCTTCGGCTGCGGCTCGCCAACGAGGACATGGAGCGGTATGTGGCCCTCAGCGAGTCGGACATGCGCGGGCTGCGGGTGAACGAGATCGTAGACGACGACGCGGGCGACCGGGCGGAGCAGGCCATGCTGCGGGTGCTGGAGACCGGCAAGCAGCACATCGAGACAGGGTTGCCGGGGAGACTCGCGAGCACGCCTGGTCGGTCCTCATGTCGCCGATACGGGACCGGGAAGGCCGTCTCCAAGGGGTGTGTCGCTCCGCGCACGACATGATGGAGCAGTACTGGGCCCGAAATCGCCTCTAGCTGATCGTCGAGGCCGGCACCCGCATCGGCAGCACGCTGGACGTGACGCGGACGGCGCAGGAACTGGCGGATGTGGCGGTCCCGAATCTCAGTGACTTCGTCAGCGTCGATCTGCTGACATCCCTCGACGATCTGCACGAGCCGGCCTGGGGAACGCCGACGGCGCGCGGTCCTCTCAGGCTGCGGCGCATGGCCCACCAGTCCGTGTATCCGGGAACCCCCGAGGCGGCCGTCGCCCCGGGCGAGGTGGACGAGTACCCGGAGAACTCCCCGCCAGTGGCGGGCCTGCGCTCAGGACGCACCGTGCTGCACCAGGTGACCGACCCCGCGATCAACGACTGGGTGACCCACGACCCGCTCCGGGCCTCCCGGATCCGCGAGTTCGGCTTCCACTCGATGATGGTTGTGCCCCTGTCGGCGCGCGGCGCCACCCTGGGCGTCGTCGTCTTCACGCGCCACCGGCATCCCGACCCGTTCCAGCAGGACGACCTGGTGCTGGCCGAGGAGCTGGCGGCCCGGGCAGCTGTCTGCATCGACAACGCGCTGCGCTACACCCGTGAGCGCCGTACGGCCGTCACCCTGCAGCGCAGCCTGCTGCCGCAGCGGCTGCCCGAGCAGACTGCCGTGGAGGTCGCCAACCGCTACGTTCCGGCCGGAGCCCGGGCTGGGGTGGGCGGCGACTGGTTCGACGTGATCCCCTTGTCCGGAGCCAGGGTGGCTCTGGTCGTAGGCGACGTCGTGGGCCACGGCATTCACGCCTCCGCCACCATGGGACGGCTGCGCACCGCCGTCCGTACCCTCGCCGACATCGACCTGCCCCCCGACGAGTTGCTCACCCACCTCGACGACCTCGTGGCCCACCTGGCCGCCGATGCGCAGGAAACTCGGTGGGAGGAACCGACCGCGCCGTCCAGAATGGCCGCATGCCGTACGAAGCCGATCAGTTGCTCGCCGACCTCGACCCGCTCTCCCACTCGGAGCGGCAACGCCATGTCGCCCGCAGGGCCGGGGAGATCGCCGTCGACGGTGCACTCCCGGCGCTGCTGGCCGACCTGGAGCGCTCCGGCGTGTACGGCCGACGGCTGGCCGCACTCGCCGCGTCGGCCGGCCGCGCCACCGGCCACCTCATCGAGCGGCTGACCGACCCCGACCCGGTGGTCCGTGGCCACGCCCTGCGCGCCGCCCATTCCCAGGGCGTCCCGGACGAGGCGATCGAGGCGGCCTTCACCGGCGCTTCCTGCGCCCTTCGCCGCGAGCTCGCCAGGGCTGTCCGGCGCGGTCGCCGGCACGGGCTCGCCGAGCGGCTGGTGGTCCTTCTGCGCGCCGAGTGGGGCGACACCGAGGCCGCCCGGCTGCTCCCCGCCTGCGGCCCCGGGTTCGTCGCCCGGATCCTGCCCGAGCTCGCGCACGCCGTACCGCTCGCCCCCCTCGCCGCCCGCTTCCCGGACGAGGTCCTGGACCACCTGGAGCGGGTCCTCGCCGAGCACCCCGAGGCGCTGCGGCTCGGGCAGCGGTACGCCTTCGCCGGCGTCCTCGGCGCCGCCGTTCGGGCCCGCCCCGGACGGGTCCTCGACCTGCTGGAACGGTTCGGACCGAACCTCCCGCTGTGGCACGACCACCTGCCGCCGCTGGCCGCCACGGACGCCGAGCGCACCGTCCGACTCCTCGCAGACCCGCGACGCGGCACGGTCGGCCAGTACACCACGCCGCCGTCGACGGGCACGCTGCGCCGGCTGGTGCGCGCCGACCCGCCCTCGCTCCCAGCCCTGGGCCGCCGATGGCTGGCCGCGCCCCGCTGCTTCGCCGCCCTGCTGCGCGCCCTCCCGCCGGGCCGGCGTGACGAGTTCCTCGACCTCGTCTACGCCGGAACACTCCCGAAGGAGGGCGAACTCCCGCTCCTGTTCCCGTTGTTCCCGCACGCCCGGCGCCATGCCGAGGCACGGCGGGAGGTCGCCGCGCACCGCGCGCAGGGCCACCCCTGGGCCCGGATCGCCCCCGCCCTGGCGTACCTGCCCACGGAGGAGGCCCAGCCGCAGTTGCGGGCCGCGCTCTCCCGCCCGGACGCCGACGACCGGGCCGCCGCCTGGACGGCCCTGTTCGCCAACGCGGCCGCCTCCGACGACCGGGCCGCCGTCCTGGACGCGCTCGGCCTGCTGCCCCGGCTGCGCAACGAGCAGGACCCGGTGCGCTGCGCGGCGCTGACCGCGCTCGTCCAGGTGCCCGCACGGCTGCTGACCCGCGAGGCGGTCCCCCTCCTCGACGCCGCCGTGCACGACGCGGTCGACGCCCGTGACTGCTCGTACGCCACCCGCGCCGCCCTGCAGCGGCTGGTCACCGAGGTGCTGCGCGAGCACGCCGTCGCCGACGGAACGGAGCTGGTCGCCTGGGCACTGCGGAGCCTGCGGCGGATCGCCGGGCAGACCGGCACGGTGGAACTCGGCCGCCTGGAGCACCGGCTGCGGCGGGGCCAGGAGCATGCCGTGGTTGCGACCCTGCGGCCGTGGCTGGACGCCATGGCCGACACCGCGGACTACTGGCTGCTGTTCACCCTGGCCCGCTCCCTCGGCCGACGCGCCCGCGGCGTCCCGGAGCTGCAGGAACTCCTGCTGCACGCCCTCCAGTTCGGGTCTGACGCGGCGTTCGGCACAGCCGCCGCCCTGTGGCTGGACGACCCGCGCACCCGAGGGGCCCGGGTCGCCGAGATCCTCGAACTCGAACCCTCCGCCGCCGTCCTGGCACCGGTGCGCGCCGTCCTGGCCGAGCAGCGCACCGACCTGCTCGACCCGCTGCTCGCCCCCACCCCGCCGTACGGGCGGTTCCTCAAGCGGCCGCACCGTGCGCCCCTGCCGGAGACCCGGTCGGCGGGCCGCTGGACGCCGCGCCAGTGGCGGGCGGCCGCCCGCCTCGCCGCCGCGGCGGCGAACGACGCCACCCTGCCACTGCACGGGCGTGCCGGGGCCGTCCACGCCGCCGCCGGGATCCCGGAGTACGGAGAGGTGGTCGTCCGCGCCCAGCTGGACTCCTGCGAGGTGGTGCTCGTCGAGGCGGCGCTCGCCGCCTTGGCCTGGACGGACCGTCCTGCCGACGCGCTGGGCGACCTCCTGGCCCACGCGGGCGGCGACCGCGCCCGGGTGGCGGTCTACGCGGCCACCCGGGCCGCCCGCTTCGCCCCGCCCGGCGACCTCGCCCAGCGGCTCGGCGATCTGCTGTCCGTGGCCCGGGACAGCAAGGTGACCAGCCGCAAGGAAGCCGTACGCCTCGCCGCGGAGCACTTGCCGTCGCGGGCCGCCGCCGACCTGCTGGTCGGCGCGTACCGCGTCGAGGGCCAGCACCGCGACGTGCGCGCGGCCGCGGTCGCCTTCGCGACCGGCCTGCTGGACGCCGAACCCGTGTGGGAACTGCTCGCCGAGGCCGCCGGACCGGCTGAGCCACCGGTGCGCCGCGCCGTACTCCGGGCCGACCCGGGGCGTCTCCCCGGGATCCACCGGGCCCGCTACGCCCACCTGGTGGCCTCCGTCGCCGCCGCGCCGGAGCCGGAAGTCGCCGCGCCCGCCCTCGCCGCACTGTCGTGGTGGGCCGTCTGGGCCCCGGGGACCGCGGACGTGGCCCGACGGGCCGTCACCGATCCGGCGAACCGAGGCGCGTGGCGGGAGGCGGCGGGCGCCGTCCGGGCGCTGGCCGCCTCCGGACTGCCGCACCCCCTCGGCGGCGCCGCCCCGGGTAGCCTGCTGCACGGCACCGTCGTAGAACTCGCCGCCGCCGCGCGGACGGACGCCCCCGAGGCGGGGGAGGACCGGGACCTGCCGTCCCGCCGGAGGCTGGCCCACCTCGCCGACCTGCCCGCGGACGACGACCACCGGCCGCTGCTCGCCGGCATCGCCGACCTGCTCGCCGCCGAACCCGACCTGGCGGGCATCAGGGCGGCCGCGCTGCGCGGCCTGGTCGACCCCGCAGCCGGGCCGCAGGCGCTGACGGCCGCGCTGGGCGCGCTCGCCGACGCCCATCAGGGCCGCCCGGCGGCGGCCGCGCTCACCGCACTCGCACTGTCGCGGGAGCACGCCTCGGGACCGCTTCCGCCGCCCGGGACGCTCGACGCGCTGGCGCGGACCGCCCGCCGGGACGGGGACACCGGCGCGGCCGCGGGACTGTTCGCCGCCGCGCTGACGGAGGCGTTCGGGG
This sequence comes from Streptomyces sp. BE20, assembly GCF_036322525.1. Taxonomy (NCBI): domain Bacteria; kingdom Bacillati; phylum Actinomycetota; class Actinomycetes; order Kitasatosporales; family Streptomycetaceae; genus Streptomyces; species Streptomyces sp. BE20. Next base: position 21,256 of record NZ_JAQYWW010000836.1, read on the forward strand.
GCCGCCTCGGCTGGCCCGGGGAGTGGCGGGCCTTCCTGCGCGAGCTTCGCCGCCACCCGTCGGCGGACGTCCGCGAGCGCGCCCTCGCGGCCGTCACGCACCCGGAGTGACCGGCGCCCGGGCTCTCCGAGGCACGACGACCGCATCCCGGTGGTTCTCCCGGCCGGTCTGTACAGGTTTCCGCAGGTCGGCGTCGGCGGAGACCGGTCGGGCCGGCGGTGTCCGGCCGAGGTTGCCGAACAGGCCAGAGGCGCCGCCCCCGGCTACCGTCGGCGAGCGGATACTGCGCCCGCAGGTCGGCGGGCAGTGGTCGGCCGAGGCGGTGCTCGGCGTCCGCGCGGGCCGCCTCGGTCACGGGCGGGGCGGCGTCTCGGTGTGTCCCAGGGTGTCGGCACGCCGCTTCAGGCGGGCGCGGAGCCGGGTGAGCGCCGGGTCCGGGTCGCCCACCGGGCCGGCGGTGCCGGCATTCTGGGCGCACCCGCCGAGGAGAGCCGGTAGCCGTGGTTCAGGACGGCCAGGAGGCCCGGACGCTCTCCGTGTAGGCGTGAGACGACATCTCGGGACGCGTCCGGCGAGTACTCCCCGGACGGCCGGCACCGTGGGGGAGTCCTGTGCCCCCGCCGTGGTCCGCCGGGTTCGCGAACCGGCCGGCCCGGCCGGCCGGTGAGCAGGCCCGTCCGGCAGGCGGGTCACGTCAGGCTAGGACGACGTGTCCGCGTGTCCGTGGTCACCGGCTGTCGGTTCGGGCCTGGAGTCCGCCTACGACCAGGTCCGTCAGTGTGTCGGTCACATCGTCCTCGGACGCTCGTCCGCGGTTCAGTACGGCGGCGAGCGCTTCGGCCGCACCGAGCGCGCCGGCGCAGTACAGCCGGAGGGTGTCGGGCTCAAGGTGGGTGTACGGCCGCAGTGCGGCGGCCATCAGGTCCACATAGCTGTCGGTCATCTCCTGTCTGCCCGCCTCCATGTCCGGATCGCCCTTCAGCGCCGCGGAAACGGCGTTGAGCTCCGGCATGTCGGTGGCGCAGGCGAAGTACGCGGCGCTGATGACGCGGGCGACCTCCTCGACAGTGGGCGCGGCGTCCTGCAGTGCCTGGGCGACCGAGGCCCGGTGGCGTTCGTCGAGGCGCCGGTAGAGCGCGAGCAGCAGGCCGGGGCGGGTGCCGAAGTGGTCGTACGCGATCGGCCTGCTGACGCCCGCAGCCTCGGCGAGGGTGGCCAGCGTGAGCCCGTCGGCGCCCCGGACGCGCACGATCGCCATGGCGGTGTCGAGCAGCTGCTCCCGCCTGGCGGCCTTGGGCAGGCGGGTCGGTGCGGTCGCCATGGTCCTCCCTTGCTGTCGCCTTCCAGGCTATGCTACAAAACGTAGGTTACAAAACGTAGGTTGGTGATCGAGAAGGAGACTCACCATGGGACAGCCCAACTCGGTTCTGATTCTGGGTGGTTCGGGTCAGGCGGGCGCGGGAGCCGCCGCCGTGCTGCGCCGATGGCACCCGGAACTGCCCCTGACGATCGCGGGCCGTGACGTCGGCCGCGCGCAGCGGGTCGCCGACGGACTCGGCGTGGCCACCGCCGCGACCGTCGACCTGCGGCGCGGGGATCTGGGCCTCTCGGCCGACGGGGAACACCTGGCGGTCGTCGCCGCGCTGTGGGACGACCGGTTGCTGGGGCTGCGGTACGCGCAGGAGCGCGGGCTGCCCTACCTGAGCATCTCCAGCGGCCTGGTGGACATCGCGCCGGAGATCGTCGCGAGCGCCCAACGGCCCTACGGCTCACCGATCTTGGTGGCAAGTCACTTCTGTGCGGGGGTCGGTGTTCTGGCGGTGCTGTATGCCACCAGGGAGTTCGAACAGATCGACACGATTCGGATCGGCGCCGTCCTGGACGAGTTGGACGCCGGCGGCCCCGCGGGGCTGGCCGATCTGGAGCGATGGGCCACCGCCACCTCGGCCGGACTGGTACGCCGTGACGGCGTGTTCACCTGGGTCGCCGAACCCGATGCACGGACGGATGTGCCGAGTTCCGACGGGATCCTGGTACCCGGCCAGAGCATCGCCATCCTCGACGTGCAGAGTCTTGCCCTGGCGACGGGAGCGCCGAACGTCCGCTTCGACTTCGCCGTCGGTGAGTCCGCGCGTCGGCGACGCGGCGGCCCCGCCTCCGTCGAGGTCCGCATCGACGTCGAAGGAACCGGCCCGGGAGGGCAGCCGCGCAGCCTGCACCGCTACCTCGTCCATCCGGAAGGGCAGCGGCCGCTGACCGCGCTGGGCGTCGCCCTCGGTGTCGAGCGGCTGATCGGGCTGCGCGGCGAAGCCGTTCCGCCGGGCATCCACACCCCCGAGGCACTGATCGACGCGTCCTACGCGGCTGAGCGTCTGGCGGAAATCGGCGCCGAGTTCGTCGACGGCCCGGCGGCAGATGAACGCCTGGCACCGAAGAGCCGGGCCACTGCACGACCCGGCACACCGTCGTAGGGCGGACGGGGTCTGATAGCCGGGTGTGTCCTGAACATGGATGGGAGTTGGTAGTAGGGCAGCTTCTGGAAATGGTGCTGTGCGAGAGATGAAGGATTTCGGCCCTTCGGAGTCGCCCTGTGGGGGGAGGCTTCAAACCACCTCATGCTGCGTTGGCTGAAGACCGTCGTGGTGAGCGATGAGGAAAAGGCATCCAAGAGGTGTCAGGTGGGGATCGGGAAGACGAGCGCAAGCGAATCGCTGGTGACGTGTCGAAAACAGAATAGACGACATCGAAACCGAGGCGCTCCGGTTTGTCTCGGGATGAGTCTGGCGGGAGCCCACCTATTGGCCAGGCGGTGTCCGGCATGAAGGCGACGTGAGCCCGGTCTGCTGCTCTCGCATGGAACAGGAGAAGGCGTGCTCCGACACTGTCCACCCGGTACGGGTGGCGAGAGGGAGCGCCCCAAGCGGCCGAAACCGCATGGGGTTGAGTACCGACGCGGAGTGCGCCGGCGGACCGGTCCGTAGTAGTGATGAAGCCTCTGTAATGGAGGTGGAGCGAAGGGGCCGGGTCGTCCGTGACCGTGTATGTCGTATCAACCAGAGGTCTTCTGGGAGGAATTCGATGGGCCGGTTGAAGTCACAGGCCAAGCCGTTCGAGATTTCAAAGTGGGAAGTGAAGGAGGCATGGGAGGAAGTCAGGGCGAACAAGGGTGCTCCGGGCGTGGACGGCGAGTCCATCGAAGAGTTCGAGAAGGACCTGAGGAACAATCTCTACAAGGTCTGGAATCGAATGTCGTCGGGCTCTTACTTTCCCTCTCCGGTGCGCGCGGTAGAGATTCCCAAGCCTCACGGTGATGGCATGAGGAGGCTCGGCATTCCGAATGTCTCCGACCGGGTGGCGCAGACCGTGGTGGCGCGGTATCTGATGCGGCGGGTGGATCCCATCTTCCACCCGGACAGCTACGGATACCGGCCCGGACGGTCGGCGCTGGACGCGGTCGGGGCCTGCCGGGAACGCTGCTGGAAGCGCGACTGGGTGGTCGAGATCGACATCCGGAAGTTCTTCGACAGCGTCCGGTGGGATCTGCTGGTCAAGGCTGTGGAAGCTCACACCGACGCCGTCTGGGTGAATTTGTATGTGCAGCGATGGTTCGCTGCTCCCATGCAGATGCCCGACGGCGCCTTGCTGGAACGGGAACGCGGGACGCCCCAGGGCGCCCCGGTGTCTCCCGTGCTGGCGAACCTGTTCCTGCACTACGCGTTCGATGTGTGGATGAGCCGGGAGTTCCCGAACGTCACCTTCGAACGTTACGCGGACGACGCGGTGCTGCACTGCGTCACCGAGCGCCAGGCCCGCCAGGTGCTGGCCGCGCTCCGGAACAGGATGGAGGAGGTCGGGCTGGAACTGCACCCGGCCAAGACCCGGATCGTGTACTGCCGGGACGCGAAGCGCCAGGGTTCGTACGAGCACATGGAGTTCACGTTTCTGGGTTACACATTCCGAGCCAGGGCAAGCCGGACCCGGAGTGGGCAGACGTTCCTGTCCTTCTCGCCGGCGATCAGCAAGGACGCCCTGAAGAAGATCAGTGCGGAAGTCCGCTCCTGGCGGCTGCAACACCGCACCGGCTCGACCCTCATAGACCTCGTGCGGCGGATCAATCCCGTCGTCGCGGGGTGGATCAACTACTACGGCCGCTACGGCCGTTGGGTACTGATCCCGTTCCTTCAGCGCATCAATGCCTACTTGGTGCGTTGGATCCGCAGGAAGTATCGACGGCTGTCGCCGTTGCGGAAGGCCATTGCGAAGCTCCAGGAGATCGCCAAGCGGTATCCGCGGCTGTTCGCGCACTGGCCGGACACGACACTGGCGGCGTTAGCCTGGTGATCAGGATGACAAGAGCGGAGTGACAAGAGATTGTCACGCTCCGATCTGCGAGAGCCGAGGGGTGAGATTCCCCTCGGCTACTCGACTCAGCAGCGTCGACGGCCCGGCGTCGGTGAGGTCCAGGGCCCGGTTCAGCGCGGGGAAGATGCCGTTCAGGAGGCTGCGGAGCCGGTTGACGGTGCGGGTGCGGTCGGCGACCAGGTCCGAGCGGTGGGCGGAGCGTCTGTGCCTTCGACCGGGCGCCATCGGCACCCGGTCGTCCGGCCGCAGCCGCCGTGCCCGCAAACGCGGTCTGTGCTTGGGTCTCCGACGCGTCCGGGTTCAGCCGGCGGTGGGGTAGTCGTAGAAGCCTTGCCCGGTCTTGACGCCGAGGTGGCCCGCGTCGACGTGCGTCCTCAGTAGCTCGCGCGGGCCGGCGGGCAGGTCGGGGCGTTCGGCGGCGTAGTGTTCCTCGATGTCCAGGCCGACCCGGTCCATCATCCGGAACGGGCCGGCGGGGGTGCCCATGTTGATCTCCCACATGCGGTCGGTGGCCACCGGCTTGCGGCCACGGTGATCCGTCACCGGCCGAACATCGGCCGGGACGGCGGGCGGGTGCCCTAGTTCCGTCCCGGCCGATCCGGAGGGAGGCCCCGGAGGAGCCAATACGGGGTTCGTCAACGGACCCGGGCCGCGTTCGGGAGGTGCTGACGGGCAGCATGGCGGGATGTCGGATCTACAGCGGGACATCGCCTCGCCGGTGGCCTTCGAGGCCACCGGCCCGGGGTCGGATCCTCCTCGATGCCGATCGCCGACAGCAGGTCCCGCTGCTCCTCCTCCAGGCCGCGCCAGCCGGCCCGCCGGGCCTGTACCCGCCGGCCGACTACTCCAGAACGGGCGCTCAGCGCCTCGTCTCGTACCTGGTCAGGACCACGCCGCAGGGAAGCGTCCGGGTCTCCACCAGGTTGAGGTTCACCCAGTTGTCCAGCGCGGTGAAGAAGGGCGTGCCGCCGCCCACCAGGACCGGCGCGGTGGCCAGTACGTACTCGTCAATCAGCCCGGCCCGCATGGCCGCCCCGGCGAGCGTCGCGCCGCCGATGTCCATCGGGCCGCCGTCCTCGGCCTTGAGCCGGGTGATCTCGGCGACCGCGTCGCCGGTGACCAGACGGGTGTTCCAGTCGACCTTGTCGATCGTCGAGGAGAACACCACCTTCGACATGTTCCGCCAGCGACGAGCGAACTCGATCTCCGCCGGGGTGGCGTTGGGCTGCTGGTCGCCGGTCGGCCAGTAGGAGCTCATCGTCTGCCACAGCTTGCGCCCGTACAGCGTCAGGTCGGTCGCCTGCAACTGGTCGGACCAGAACTGGAACAGCTCGTCGCTCGGCACGCTCCAGCCGATGTCGTCGCGGGGCGCGGCGATGTAGCCGTCCAGGGTCAGGTTCAGGCCGTAGATCAGTTTCCGCATGGCACCAGTCTTCCGTGAGCCGGTCCCACGCGTACAGACCGGCGCGCCGCGGGAGACTCATCGGTGCGCGAACCGAGCTCACATGTAGTCCTCGTGGTCGGTGGCTCAGACATCGCCCCAGGAAGCCCGGCCCTTCGACCGGCGGCTGCGCAGACGAGCCACCCTTGTGAGGACGGCCTCTACGGCGGATTTGCCTGGTAATCACCCACAACGCTCTCGTTGGCCGCCGGCCCCCAGCCGGCGGGACCGCTGCGCCGTGCTGGGCGTCAGCGGGCGGGCGGGCTCCAGTGGTGGTCCGGGTCGTCGAGCCACACGGTGCGTTCGCCGGAGCCGGTCACGGTCAGCCCGTACCGCTCGTATCCGGGGTGCTCGGCTTGCTCCCACGCTGTCCAGGCGGCATGGATCTCGTCCCACAGGCGCCGCGGCCCGCTCTGGCGCACGTCGAACTCGACCGCGCCGGGGACGGAGTCGACGGTGGCCCAGGACGTCACGGCGGTGTCGAAAAACCACCAGGTCACCGTGTCCCCGTACGGGGCGCGCCGGTAGTAGAGGTCCGGCAGGCGGCATCCGATGGCGAACTGCGCGAGCCAGGAGGCCCTGATGGCTTCCGGGTCCAGGCCGGTGGCAGACGCCTCGGCGTCGCCGGGCCAGTCCCCGGGCAGGTAGGCGTCCACGGGCGGGGCCTGGTAGCGCTGCTGGCGCATCCGCATGAAGTCCGAAGAGCCGGTGAAGCGCCCGCTCGCGCTCCGGTGGTCGTCGGCGACCCGCAGGCGGGCGACGGCGCCGCCGCCGAACAGCGTCGTGCTCGGGGCGACGATCAGCCCCCCGGGGCGGGTCTGGTCGAGCCAGACGGCGGGGACGTCGGTGACCAGGCTCGCGCAGGTGGCGATCAACCGGTCGGCCGGCTCCGCCCCGCCGGTATCGGGCTGTGCTCCGTCCCCGGTCAGGACCCGCAGACCGCCCAGGCCCGCCGCCGCCAGGTTCGCGCGGGCGAGGTCGGCCACCGTCCTGTCGATTTCGACGCTCATCACCCGCTCCGCCCCCAGGCGGTGTGCCAGCAGCGCGGCGTTGTAGCCCGGGCCGGTGCCGACCTCCCGTACCCGGTGACCGTCCTCGACATCGAGGTCACCGAGCATCAGCGCCACCATCGTCGGCATGCTCAGGCTCGATGTGAAGTCCCGCCGGCCCGCAGCCTCGTCGCCGTCGTCCCACTGCGTGATGGCCGGGGTGTCCCGGTAGGCGCCGGCCAGCCACCCGTCCGGATCCGAGCCGCGGTCGCGCGGCACCGCGCTGCCCTCGACGAACTCCCAGTACACCGGCGGCAGGAAGAGGTGCCGAGGGACGGCCTCGAACGTCTCACGCCACCGGGCGCTCAGCGCGCCTGCGCCCGCGAGCCGATCGGCGAGCGCCCGCCGTTCGTCGGCTCCGAGGTCGGCGTCTGCCTGATCGGTGCTCACTTGTGCTTGGGCTCCGGCTTGGGGTTCTGACCGTCGGGGCTGGGTTCGGGCCCGATCTGCGGACCGCCCGGCTTCGCGTGCGCGCCGCCCCCGCCGTCCTTCGGACCGCCCTTGTTCTCGTCACCCATCGTCAATCCCCTCTCACCCGACGAAACCCCCATCGTCGTGCGCAGCCGCCACGGGCCGCAAGACCACCCACCCGTCCCGTCGGCGCGGGCGTACCGGGCAGGTGCGGGGCCATCGTCGTCCTGCCGGACTCCTTGTCGGCGGTCTCGCGGGTGCGGTGTCAGCGGGAGGCGGCTCCACGTCACCGAATGCTTACAGGAAGAGCCGCAGGCGAGGCCCTGTAGCTGCGCCGTCCGTACGTGCGTGAAGAGCGCTGCCGACCACGGCCTGCACCGGGCCGCCGAGACCTTGGCCTGGCCGAGGACAACTGACCGCACCGGGCGAGGTGCCGACCTCACCGCCGTACGGGAGAACGCTCTCCGCTCTCGGCTGCGCGCAGCTGCCTGGATTGCGTCGGGGTGCGCGCCGTGCCATGTTCGCGGTTTTCCACGACGCCCGGCACGCGAGCGGGTATCAGTCTGTCGTTGCAGCCGCAGCCGCAGCCGCAGCCGCAGCCGCAGCCGCAGCCGCAGCCGCAGCCCGGTCCGGACGGGCGGGACCGCCGCGGGTGGCCTGCTGTTCACGCGGAACGTCCAGGAGGAGAGGACGGCCAAGTACGGAACGGCCTCCGACCACCGGATGGGAGTGGTGGTAGGTCAGGGACCGGCCCGGCCGGGTGGCGGCCCCGGGCCCGGCGGGCCGGCGGGGGTCAGAGCGGGACGCTGGCGAGCATTCGGAACCGGCCCGTCCCGGTGTCCGGGACGGTCAGCTCGCCGTCGTGGGCGGCGAGGCGCTCGCGCAGTCCGCGCAGCCCTGTCCC
>NZ_JAQYWW010000837.1:0-2671 GCF_036322525.1 Streptomyces sp. BE20
CGCCAGACCCACCATCACGGCGAACGACACCGGCTGCACCACATCCACCCGCTCCAGCGAGGCGGCACCCGGCACCTGATTCACCACATCCACCAACGACCAGTCCACATAAGGCTTCAGCGCACCCTCCACCTCCGCCAGGGCCCGGGCGAACACCGGAGACTCGGCCGACAGACGCCGGCCCATCCCCACCCACTGCGAACCCTGACCCGGGAACACGAAGACGGTCTCGCCGGCGACGTCCGCCGTGCCGGTGACCAGGCCGGGTGCGGCGGCGTCGCCCGCGAGCGCGGCCAGTCCGCCGCGGTGGCCGTCCAGCGTGTCGGCCACCACGACGGCGCGGTGCGCCAGGAGCGCCCGGGCCTCGGCGAGCGCGCGGGCGGCAGCCGTCTGGTCCGGGCCCTGCGCGTCGGCGTAGTCGAGCAGCCGCTCGGCCTGGGCACGCAGGGCGACGGCCGAGGCGGCGGACACCAGCCAGGGGACGGCCGGGACGGCGCGCGCCGCGGCGTCCGGCGCCGCGGAGACCTCCGGTGCCTCCGGGGCGTGCGGCGCCTCGGGCGTCTCCGGCGCGGGCGCCTCCTCCAGGATCACGTGGGCGTTGGTGCCGCTCACGCCGAAGGCCGAGACGGCGGCCCGGCGCGGGCGGTCCAGCTCGGGCCACGGCCGGGCCTCGGTCAGCAGCCTGACCTCACCGGCCGACCAGTCGACCTGCCGGGTCGGCTCGTCCACGTGAAGGGTCTTCGGCAGCACACCGTGCCGCAGCGCCTCCACCATCTTGATCACGCCCGCGACCCCGGCAGCCGCCTGGGTGTGCCCGAGGTTTGACTTCAACGAGCCCAGCCAGAGCGGCTGTTCGGCCGGGCGGCCCCTGCCGTAGGTGGCGAGCACCGCCTGTGCCTCGATCGGGTCGCCGAGCGGCGTGCCGGTGCCGTGGCCCTCGACCGCGTCGACGTCCGCCGCGGTCAGCCGGGCGTTGGCGAGCGCGGCCCGGATCACCCGCTGCTGGGCGGGGCCGTTGGGCGCGGTCAGGCCGTTCGACGCACCGTCCTGGTTGACGGCCGAACCCCGCACCACGGCCAGCACCTCGTGACCCAGCCGCCGCGCGTCCGACAGCCGCTCCAGCACCAGGACGGCCACACCCTCCGCCCAGCCGGTTCCGTCGGCCGCGTCGGCGAACGCCTTGCACCGGCCGTCGACCGCGAGGCCGCGCTGCCGGGAGAACTCCACGAACGGCGACGGCTGGGACATCACCGCGACGCCCCCGGCCAGGGCCTGCACGCACTCGCCGTTGCGCAGGGCCTGGGCGGCCAGGTGGACAGCGACCAGGGAGGAGGAGCAGGCGGTGTCGACGGTGATCGCGGGCCCCTCCAGGCCGAGGGTGTACGCGACCCGGCCCGAGGCCACCGAACCCGAGGTCCCGGTGGCGAGGAAACCCTCCAGCCCCTCGGGCACGCTCCGCAGCCCGGTGGCGTAGTCGTGGTACATCACACCGGAGAAGACGCCGACGGGAGTGCCGCGCAGGTCCGCCGGGTCGAAGCCGGCCCGCTCCAGGGCCTCCCAGGACGTCTCCAGCAGCAGCCGCTGCTGCGGGTCCATGGCGAGCGCCTCGCGCGGCGAGATCCCGAAGAAGGCGGCGTCGAAGTCCGCGGCGCCGCGCAGGAACCCGCCCTCGCGGACGTAGGAGCGGCCCGCCCGGTCCGGGTCGGGGTCGAACAGCCCGTCGAGGTCCCAACCGCGGTCCTCGGGGAACTCGGCCACGCCGTCACGGCCGTCGGCGACCAGCTGCCACAGCTCGGCCGGGGAGGAGACGTCGCCGGGGAGCCGGCAGGCCATCCCGACGATGGCGATCGGCTCGGTGGCCGCCGCCTCCAACTTTGCCTTCTCGGAGGCGAGTTGCTCGTTGTCCTGGAGCGCGGCCCGCAGCGCCGCGACCAGCCTCGCCGTCTGGTCGGAGGCGGCCGCGCCGTCGATGGTGGTAGTCATGTCAGCCTTTCGGGAAGGAGCGGTGAGCGCGGGATCGGGGGACGGTCAGCCACGGCCGCGCAGCGCGCGGGCGACCAGACCGTCGATGTCCAGGTCGGCGATGGCGGGCCCGTCCGCGGGCGGGAGCTCCGGAGCCGGGCCGGCCTGCGGCACGGTGCCTCCGGCGGCGGCTCCGGCCTCCGGCTCCGGCAGGAGCTCGGACCGCAGGTGACGGGCGAGTTCGAGCGGGGTCGGGTGGTCGAAGACCAGCGTCGCCGGGAGCCGCACGCCGGTCGCCCGGGCCAGCCGGTTGCGCAGCTGCACCGCGCCGAGCGAGTCGAACCCGGTCTCCTTGAACGCCTGGGCGGCGGCGACGGCGTTCTTGGACGGGTGCCCGAGGACGGCCGCGGCGGCCGAACGCACCAGGTCGAGGAGTTCGCGGTGCTGCTCGCGTTCCGGCAGCGCGGCCAGCCTGACGGCGAAGCCGGCCGCGTCGTCGGCCGTGGTGGTGGTGGCGGTGCGGCGGGGAGTGCGAACCAGCCCGCGCAACAACGGGTTCAACTCACCACTCGCCGCCTGCGACCGCAACACCCCCCAGTCCAACCGCGTCGGCACCAACACCGCCTCCGACGAACCCAACGCCGCGTCGAACAACGCCAACGCCTCACCCGACGCCATCGCCGACAGACCACCACGCTTCAACCGCGCC
>NZ_JAQYWW010000838.1:0-386 GCF_036322525.1 Streptomyces sp. BE20
GCGACCCGGGCGTGGTGGCACCTCACGGCCCCCTGCCAGGAACCCGTGGCGGGCGCCACACCGGGGCAGTGGTGGGCACCGACGGAACAGGTGTTCCCCAGGGAATGACCCCCGCCCCGCCCTGCGCCCCCGACCGTCCCCCACCTGTGAGAGGAAAGCCCGTGCCCCCCCCCCCCCCACACCCCCCCCCGATCATCGCGCGGGACACCTATGACATCCGCATCCCGACCACGCGGGAGTTGGACCGCTCGGACGCGATGAACCCCGACCCCGACTACTCCGCCGCCTACCTCGTCCTGCGCACCGACGCCCCCGACGGCCTGGAGGGCCACGGCTTCGCCTTCACCATAGGACGGGGCAACGAGGTGTTGATTGCAGGACTGGAC
>NZ_JAQYWW010000839.1:0-26007 GCF_036322525.1 Streptomyces sp. BE20
ACATTCCGAACCCGGAAGCTAAGCCTCACAGCGCCGATGGTACTGCAGGGGGGACCCTGTGGGAGAGTAGGACGCCGCCGAACAATCATTGTGAAGAACCCCCGTCCGGGATACGGACGGGGGTTCTTTGCGTTTCCGGGGCAATTCCGGTGCATTCCGGGCCGGGCCTCCGGCCGGCTCCGGGACCGTCAAAAAGCCGCTAAAACTGCCCGCGCAGGGACTTGATCAGCGGAAATCCGCAGCTCGCGCCGTAGTCTCGAAGGTGAGGGGAACAGGTGTCCGGGGTGGTCCCCGGGCCGGGCCGGATCAAGAATGGTGCACATGGGACGCGGCAGGCTACGGATCTACCTCGGGGCGGCGCCCGGGGTCGGCAAGACGTACGCCATGCTCGCCGAGGCGCATCGGCGAGCCGAGCGTGGGACGGACGTCGTGGTGGCGTTCGTCGAGGACCACGGGCGGCAGCACACGGCACGGCAGGCCGTCGGCCTTGAGGTGGTGCCCCGGCGGGACCTCGCGCACCGCGGGGCCGTGTTCACGGAGATGGACCTGGACGCGGTCCTGGCACGCCGGCCGCAGGTGGCGCTGGTGGACGAGCTCGCGCACACCAATGTGCCGGGCTGCCGCAACGCTAAGCGCTGGCAGGACGTCGAGGAACTGCTCGCGGCCGGCATCGACATCGTCTCGACCGTCAACATCCAGCACCTGGAATCGCTCGGCGATGTCGTCGAGGGCATCACCGGGGTGCGGCAGCGCGAGACCCTGCCGGACGAGGTGGTCCGCCGGGCCGACCAGATCGAGCTGGTCGACATGTCGCCGCAGGCCCTGCGTCGCCGCCTCGCACACGGCAACGTGTACGCGCCGGAGAAGATCGACGCCTCGCTGGCCAATTACTTCCGGCCCGGCAATCTGACCGCGCTGCGCGAGCTGGCGCTGTTGTGGACGGCCGACCGGGTGGACGAGTACCTCCAGAAGTACCGGGCCGAGCAGGGCATCGAGGGCACCTGGCAGGCCCGCGAGCGAATCGTGGTCGGCCTGACCGGCGGACCGGAGGGGGCGACCCTGATCCGCCGGGCGGCCCGGATCGCCGCCCGCGGTTCGGGCGGGGAGCTGCTGGCCGTCCACCTCTCCCGCTCGGACGGCCTGGCCGGCTCGGGCTCGGGGTCGTCTCAGGCGCTGATCGAACAGCGGGCGCTGGTGGAGAGCCTCGGCGGCTCGTACCACGCGGTGCTCGGCGACGACCCCGCCGCCGGGCTGCTCGACTTCGCACGCGGGGTGAACGCCACCCAGATCGTGCTCGGCACCAGCCGCCGGCCGGCCTGGCAGTACCTCTACGGTCCGGGCGTGGGAACCACGGTGACCCGCGCCGCGGGGGACATCGACGTCCACATCGTCACGCACGAGCAGGCCGCGAAGGGCCGCGGGCGGATCCCGATCCGCAGGGTCACGGACCTGGGCAGGACCCGCGCGGTCGCGGGCTGGCTGATCGGTGTGGCCGGGCCGCCGCTGCTGGCGCTGGTGCTGACGAACGTCGAGGGCCCGGGCCTCTCCACCGACATGCTGCTCTTCCTGTCGCTGACGGTCTGCGCGGCGCTGGTGGGCGGGTTGTACCCGGCGATCGCCTCGGCGCTGGTCGGCTCCTCGGCGCTCAACTACTACTTCGCACCGCCGATCCACACCTTCACCATCTCCGAGCCGCAGAACATCATGGCGGTGGCGATATTCACCGCCGTCGGCATCGCGGTGGCCTCGGTGGTCGACCTGGCGGCCCGGCGCACCCATCAGGCGGCCCGCAGCCAGACCGAGGCACAGACGCTCGGGGCACTGGCCGGCACGGTCCTGCGCGGCGCGCCGAGCGGGGACGGGGTGCTGACCGCGTTGCTGGAGCAGGTCCGGGAGACCTTCCAGCAGGAGTCGGCGGCGTTCCTGGAACGGGTGGACCCGGTCGGACCGTGGCAGCCTCTGGCGACGGCCGGCCCCCACCCGCCGGAGCGGCCGGAGTCCGCCGACGTGGACGTGCCGGTCGGCGACACGCTGGCGCTGGCCCTGTGCGGCCGGGTCCTGCCTGCCGAGGACCGGCGACTGCTCGGCGCGTTCGCCGCCCAGGCCGCCGTGGTCCTGGAGCGTCGCCGACTGGCCGGTGAGGCCGCAGCCGCCCGTCGTGAGGCCGAGGGGAACCGGATCCGGACCGCACTGCTGGCCGCCGTCTCGCACGACCTCCGTACGCCGCTCGCCGGCATCAAGGCCTCGGTCAGCTCCCTCCGCTCGGCGGACGTCGAGTGGGACGAGGAGGACGAGGCCGAGCTGCTGGCCGGTATCGAGGCCGGGGCCGACCGGCTCGACCATCTGATCAACAACCTGCTCGACATGAGCCGGCTGCAGACCGGAACGGTCACCCCGCTGATCCAGGACACCGACCTGGACGAGGTGGTGCCGTTCGCGCTCGGCGGCGTGCCGCCGGGGGCCGTCCGGCTGGACGTCCCGGAGACCCTGCCGATGATCCGGGCCGACGGGGGGCTGCTGGAGCGCTCGCTCGCCAACCTGATCGAGAACGCCGTCAAGTACAGCCCGGCCGGGACGAAGGTGCTGGTCAAGGCCGATGCGCTGCACCCGGCAGGCGGCCGGGGCCGGGTCGAGCTGCGGATCGTCGACCGGGGACCGGGGGTGCCGGAGGACGCCAAGGAGCGGATCTTCGCACCGTTCCAGCGGTACGGGGACGCGCCGCGCGGCGCCGGAGTGGGCCTCGGGCTGGCCGTGGCGCGGGGCTTCGTCGAGGCGATGGACGGCACCGTGACCGCGGAGGACACCCCGGGGGGCGGACTGACCATGGTCGTCACGCTGCCCGCCGTCGACCGCCTGTCCGAACCGTCCGAACCGTCCGTGCCGTCCGTGCCGTCCGAACTCGCCGAACCGCCCGTGCCGCCCCGGCCCTCCGCGTCGGACGAGCCGCCCGGGTCGGACGGACCGGCCGAGCCGGCCGTCAACCCGGCCCCCGCGTGATCACTCCTGCCACACATGACCACTTCCGATCCGACTGCCCCGAAAGGCGGAGCCCGCATGACCCGGGTCCTCGTCGTGGACGACGAACCGCAGATCGTCCGCGCGCTGGTGATCAACCTCAAGGCCCGCAAGTACGAGGTCGACGCGGCACATGACGGCGCGAGCGCCCTGGAACTGGCCGCCGCCCGTCACCCCGACGTCGTCGTCCTCGACCTCGGCCTGCCCGACATGGACGGCGTCGAGGTGATCAGGGGGCTGCGGGGCTGGACCCGTGTGCCGATCATCGTGCTCTCCGCCCGGCACGCCTCCGACGAGAAGGTCGAGGCCCTGGACGCGGGCGCGGACGACTACGTCACCAAGCCCTTCGGCATGGACGAGCTCCTCGCCCGGATGCGCGCGGCCGTCCGCCGGGCCGAGCCGGTCGCCGGGGAGGACGACTCCCTGGTGGTCACCGACAGCTTCACCGTCGACCTCGCGGCGAAGAAGGTGAACCGGGACGGCGCAGACGTCCGCCTCACCCCGACCGAGTGGCATCTGCTGGAGGTGCTCGTCCGCCATGCCGGCCGGCTGGTCAGCCAGACCCAGCTGCTCCAGGAGGTCTGGGGACCCGCCTACCGCACCGAGACCAACTACCTGCGGGTCTACCTCGCCCAGCTGCGGCGGAAGCTGGAGCGTGATCCCTCGCACCCGCGCCACTTCATCACCGAGCCGGGCATGGGCTACCGCTTCGAGAGCTGACCGGTGAGGTCGTGGCCCGAGCCCGAGCCCGGTCCCGAGCCCGGTCCCGAGCCGGGTCCGGACCGGGACCGGGGCCCGGCGGGCCCTCCCGGCCGTCAGGGCAGCCCCCGGGCGGGCCCCGGGCCGGCTCCGGCGGCTTGCGCGACCTGCCGCCGAGGGCACGGAAACCGGTACCCTTCCGGCATGAGTGGTGACAACAGCAGCGGCCAGCCACAGGGGCGCTTCCGCCGCATGCTCAGTCGGCTGACCTCCTCCGCGGAGGAGCTGGAGGCCGAGGAGTTGCGCCAGGAGAGCGCCGCGGAGTCGGGCTGCACTCCGATCGCCAGCTGCGGGGACCGCCAACTGGTCACCGTGGCCGGCACCCTGCGTACCGTGACGCTCCGACCGCGGGCCGGTGTGCCCGCCCTGGAGGCGGAGCTCTTCGACGGCACCGAGGCACTGGACGTGGTCTGGCTCGGGCGCCGCTCCATCACGGGTATCGAACCCGGTCGCCGGCTCGTCGCCAGCGGTCGGATCAGTCACGCGCGCGGGCGCCGGGTGCTCTTCAACCCCCGCTACGAGCTGCGTCCGGTCGGACACGGGAGCGAATGAGCGTGAGCAACCAGCCCGGCGGCGAGCCCGCCGCCCAGCTCGGCCTGGCCAAGATCGCGCCGGACGGCGACGACGAGGCGGCCCGCCAGGCGGCGGCCTCCCGGGAGGCCGCCGACACCGTGATGAAGGCGTTCGGCGGGGTCCGGGGCATGGTCGACATGACCCTGCCCGGCCTGGTCTTCATCATCACGTACAACATCACCCACAAGGTCCCGTCGGCCGCCTGGGCCGCGCTCGCCCTGAGCGGGCTCTTCGTGGTGGTCCGGCTGGCCAAGCGGGAGACCGTCCAGCACGCCTTCAGCGGGGTGTTCGGGGTCGCCATCGGCGCCTGGATCTCGATGAAGACCGGCAAGGCGGAGAACTTCTACCTGCCCGGCCTGCTCTGGAACGTCGGCTACTGCGTGGGCCTGGCGATCTCGGCGCTGGTCCGCTGGCCGCTGATCGGCCTGATGCTGGGCCCCGTCACCGGCGAGATGTTCACCTGGCGCAAGGAGAACCCGGGCCGGCTGGCCGCCTACGTCAAGGCCACCTGGGCGTGGGTGGTGATCATGGGCATCAAGCCGTTGATCCTCTTCCCGCTGTACTTCACGCACAACGTCAACCTGCTGGGCTGGCTCAAGGTCGCCCTGGGCATCCCGCCCCTGCTGCTGGCGATGTACGTGACCTGGCAGATCCTGCTGAAGGCGCCGCCGCCCATCAAGGCGCAACTGGACGACGAGGAGCCGGCTGACCCGGTCGCCCGGGCGCACGACGCCCGGCCGCACGAGCCGTCGTCGCCGGGGCAGTAGCGCGCGGCGGCTGCCGGGACACCGCGCGAACGTCGAGGGACCCGTACTCACCGAGTACGGGTCCCTCGACGTTCGCGCGCGGGTGCTACTGGGCGCCGGAGGAGGCGGAGAGCAGGTTCTCCAGCTCCTCCTCCCGCTCCTGGGCCGCGACGAAGAGCAGCTCGTCGCCGCCCTCCAGGGTGTCGTCCTTGCGAGGCACCAGGACCCGGCCCTCGCGGATGATCGTCACCAGCGCGGTGTCCGGCGGCCACGGCACGTCGCCGACGCGGGTGCCGACCAGCTCGGTGTCGGCGGCGAGGGTCAGCTCGACGAGGTTGGCGTTGCCCTGGCTGAAGCGCATCAGCCGGACCAGGTCGCCGACGCTCACGGCCTCCTCGACCAGGGCGGACATCAGGCGCGGGGTGGAGACGGCGACGTCCACGCCCCAGGACTCGTTGAAGAGCCATTCGTTCTTGGGGTTGTTCACCCGGGCGACCACCCGGGGCACCCCGTACTCGGTCTTCGCGAGCAGCGACACGACCAGGTTGACCTTGTCGTCACCGGTCGCGGCGATCACCACGTGGCAGCGCTGCAGGGCGGCCTCGTCCAGGGAGGTGATCTCGCAGGCGTCGGCCAGCAGCCACTCCGCCATGGGCACCCGCTCCACGGAGATGGAGTTCGGGTTCTTGTCGATCAGCAGGACCTCGTGGCCGTTCTCCAGCAGCTCGCCCGCGATCGAGCGGCCGACGGCGCCGGCTCCGGCAATGGCGACTCGCATCAGTGACCCTCCTTCTCCGGGCCCTGCGCGAACGCGGCCTCGACCGCGGTCAGGTCGGCCCGGCGCAGCATCACGTGCACCAGGTCGCCTTCCTGCACCACCATGTGGGGCGCGGGCAGGATGCCCTCGCCGAGCCGGGTGACAAACGACACCCGGGTGCCGGAGGCCTCTTCGAGTTCGCTCATCCGGTGGCCGACCCAGTCCGGGGCGTAGGCGACCTCGGCGAGCTGGACGGCGCCGCTCGGGTCCTGCCAGAGCGGCTCGGCGCCGCTCGGCAGCAGCCGGCGCAGCATCTGGTCGGCCGTCCAGCGGACGGTGGCGACGGTCGGGATGCCCAGGCGCTGGTAGACCTCGGCGCGCCGCGGGTCGTAGATGCGGGCCGCGACGTTCTCCACGCCGAAGTTCTCCCGGGCGACCCGGGCCGCGATGATGTTGGAGTTGTCACCGCTGGAGACGGCGGCGAAGGCGCCCGCCTCCTCGATGCCGGCTTCCCTCAGGGTGTCCTGGTCGAAGCCGACGCCGGTGACCCGGCGACCGTTGAACCCGGCGCCCAGGCGGCGAAACGCCGTCGGGTCCTGGTCCACCACGGCCACCGAGTGGCCCTGTTTCTCCAACGCTCGGGCGAGCGCGGAGCCCACCCGGCCGCAGCCCATGATGACGATGTGCACCGGCGCTACCTCACCCGTCCCGTTTGGGCCTTGACCTGCGCAAACACCGCTGTTCTCCGTTTCCCCGCCCCGGTCTCCGGGGTGGGCGTCCTCGTGTGGCTCGGTACGACAACCTGAGTGTTGCCCGCCTGCTCGTATCCGACACGCTAGCCGGTCCACCGAACACAGTCGCGACGAAGGGGGGGATGTCCGTCTGACCCGACGGCCGACTACCCCTACGATTCCTTAACGTGCCTATGCCGACTGACCTACCGAAACGCATCCTGATCGGGCGTGCGCTGCGCAGCGACAAGCTCGGGGAGACGCTGCTCCCCAAGCGCATCGCGCTGCCCGTCTTCGCCTCGGACGCGCTCTCCTCGGTCGCGTACGCGCCCGAGGAGATCCTGCTGACCCTGTCCCTGGCGGGTGTCTCGGCCATCCACTTCTCGTGGCAGATCGGCGTCGTCGTCGCCATCGTGATGCTCGCCGTAGTGGCCTCGTACCGGCAGAACGTGCACGCGTACCCGAGCGGTGGCGGTGACTACGAGGTCGCCACCGTGAACCACGGCCCGAACTCGGGCCTGGTGGTCGCGAGCGCGCTGATGGTCGACTACATCCTGACGGTGGCGGTCTCCACCACCTCGGGTGTCGCCAACGTGGTCTCGGCGGTGCCCGCGCTGCGCGGCCACGAGCTGACCCTGTCCGTCGTCCTGGTGATCGTGCTGATGGGCATGAACCTGCGCGGGGTGCGGGAGTCCGGCTCGGCCTTCGCCGTCCCGACGTACGCCTTCATGGTGGGCGTCCTCGGCATGGTGGTGTACGGCGTGGTCCGGCACTTCGGCCTGGGGCAGGACATCCCCGCCGAGAGCGCCGGCTTCCAGCTGGAGGCGACCCCCGGGAACGAGTCGCTGGCCGGTTTCGCGATGGTGTTCCTGCTGCTCAAGGCGTTCTCCTCGGGCTGTGCCGCGCTCACCGGTGTCGAGGCGATCTCCAACGGCGTGCCGGCGTTCCGCAAGCCGAAGAGCAAGAACGCCGCGACCACCCTGCTGATGATGGCGAGCATCGCCGTGGTGATGTTCATGGGCATCATCTGGCTGGCCCGGCTCACCGGCGTCCAGATGGCCGAGGAGCCCGAGCACCAGCTGGGCGGCGCCCCCGCCGACTACCACCAGAAGACCGCGCTGGCCCAGATCAGCGAGGCCGTCTTCTCGAACTTCACGCCCGGCTTCTACTTCGTCGCGGCCGTCACCGGCCTGATCCTGGTGCTGGCCGCCAACACCGCGTTCAACGGCTTCCCGGTGCTCGGCTCGATCCTCGCCCAGGACCGGTACCTGCCGCGCCAGCTGCACACCCGCGGTGACCGGCTGGCCTTCTCCAACGGCATCATCCTGCTGGCGCTGGCCGCGATCCTGTTCATCATCGCCTTCGACGCGGACCCGACCCGGCTGATCCAGCTGTACATCGTCGGCGTCTTCGTCTCCTTCAACATGAGCCAGTCCGGCATGATCCGGCACTGGACCAGGCTGCTGCGCACCGAGACCGACCCGGCCAAGCGGCGGCACATGCAGCGAAGCCGGGCGATCAACAGCTTCGGTCTGGTGATGACCATGGCGGTGCTGATCGTCGTGCTCGCGACCAAGATCAGCCACGCCTGGATCGCGATCGCCGCGATGGTCGTGCTGTTCGTGGTCATGAAGGCGATCCATCGGCACTACGACCGGGTCTCCGCGGAGCTGGTCGCGGCCGAGGAACCGGACGACGTGGTGCTGCCCACCCGGGTGCACGCCATCGTCCTGGTCTCCAAGCTGCACAAGCCGGCGCTGCGGGCCCTGGCCTATGCGCGGCTGGCCCGCGCGCACACGCTGGAGGCGGTGACCGTCAACGTCGACCCGGCGGACACCGCGGCGCTGCGCGCCGAGTGGGACGAGCGGGGCATCGAGGTGCCGCTCAAGGTGCTGGACTCGCCGTTCCGGGAGATCACCGGCCCGGTGCTGGACTACGTGAAGAACCTGCGCCGCAGCAGCCCGCGCGACGTGGTGTCGGTCTACATCCCCGAGTACGTGGTCGGCCACTGGTACGAGCACCTGCTGCACAACCAGAGCGCGCTGCGGCTCAAGGGGCGGCTGCTGTTCAAGCCGGGAGTGATGGTGACCTCGGTACCGTGGCAGTTGGAGTCGTCCGAACGGCGCAAGCCGCAGAAGGCCTGGTCGGCGCCGGGTGCCGTCCGTCGTGGTGAGCCCCGGGCGCCGAAGGCCGTAAAGTCGGAGGTCTCCGCAAAGCCCGAAGGCACGACCGCCGCCCCCGCTGACAGCAGCAAGGACTCCTCCCAGTGACCCGCAATACCCCGCCCCGTTCGTCCGGCTCGTCCGGTGGTTCCCGTTCCGGTGCCTCCGGCAAGGGCTCCCGCAAGGGTGGCGCCGGCAAGCCCGGCCAGGTCGCCCGGCCGCGCTGGGGCAAGCCGTTCCGGCCTGCGGCCACCGACCGCGAGGGCTTCACCGCGCAGACGGCGCCGCTCGCGCCGGAGGAGCGTGCCCCGGAGCGTCCGGAGCAGTCCGAGCGCCCGCAGCGTTCCGAGCGCTCCGAGCGTTCCGACCGGCCGCAGCGGTCCGACCGCCGGGAGGCGCGTGCGGATCAGCCGAAGGACGGTGCCCGCCCGCGCAAGCAGGCGGTGCGACCGCCGCGCGCGCTGCGGTCCACGACCCGCGCCCCGCGGGCCGAGGCTGCGCCCCGGGGCCCCGGCGGCGACCCGCTCGTCGGCGAGCGCTACGAGGTCGAGGTCGGCCCGGTGGCGCACGGCGGCGGGCACTGCGTGGCCCGGCACGAGGGCCGGGTGCTGTTCGTCCGGCACACGCTGCCGGGTGAGAGGGTGATCGTCCAGGTCACCGACGGGACCACCAAGTCCCGGTTCCTGCGCGCCGACGCGGTCGAGGTGCTGGAGCCCGCCAAGGAGCGCATCGCCCCGCCGTGTCCCTTCTCCGGGCCCGGCAAGTGCGGCGGCTGCGACTGGCAGCACGTGTCCCCCGGCGGGCAGCGCAAGCTCAAGGTGCAGGTGCTCACCGAGCAGCTGGCCAAGCTCGCCGGCCTGACCCCGGTCGAGGCCGGCTGGGACGGCAGCGTCGAACCGGTCGGTGGGAAGCTGCCGCCCGGTGAGGTGCCCGCCTGGCGGACCCGGGTGCAGTACGCCGTGGACCCGGCCACCGGCAAGGTCGGGCTGCGCAAGCACCGCTCGCACGACATCCAGCCGGTCGACCGCTGCCTGATCGCCGCCGCGGGCGTCACCGAGCTGGGCATCGAGGCCCGGGACTGGCCGGGCATCGTCTCGGTCGAGGCGATCGCCGCGTCCGGCTCCTCCGACCGCCAGGTGGTCCTCACCCCGGCGCCGGGCGCCCAGCTGCCGCTGGTCGAGCTGGACCAGCCGGTCTCGATCACCCGGATCGACGAGCAGGGCGACCCCCACCGCGTGCACGGCCGCAACTTCGTCCGCGAGCGCGCGGCCGGGCGGACCTGGCGGGTCAGCGACGGCGGCTTCTGGCAGATCCACCCGGAGGCCCCGGAGACCCTGGTCGACGCGGTGCTGGAGGGCCTGGACCCGCAGTGGGGCGAGAACGCGCTCGACCTGTACTGCGGCGTGGGCCTGTTCGCGGGCGCGCTGGCCGACCGGGTCGGCGAGGAGGGCGCGGTGCTCGGCATCGAGTCCTCCAAGCAGGCGGTGGCCGACGCCAGGCACAACCTGGCGGCGCTGGAGAACGTCCGGATCGAGTGCGACCGGGTGGAGAAGCTCCTGCCGCGCACCGGCATCACCGCCACCGACCTGATCGTCCTCGACCCGCCGCGCGCGGGTGCCGGGCGGGAGACCGTCGCGCACCTGGCCGGGCTCGGCGCCCGCCGGATCGCGTACGTGGCCTGCGACCCGGCGGCGCTCGCCCGGGACCTGGCGTTCTTCCGGGAGGGCGGCTACCGGCCGGTCTCGCTGCGGGCCTTCGACCTGTTCCCGATGACGCACCACTTCGAGTGCGTGGCGATCCTGGAGCCGGTCGGCGGCGAGTAGCGGTCCGCCGGTGCCGGGCGGGGACGGACAGCCGCCCCGCGGGGCCGGTCGGACGGAGCGGATGTGACGGAGGCGGTACCCGGGTTCCCGGGTACCGCCTCCGTCGTCGGTCGGGGAGCCCGTGCTGTCGGGCGCGCGGCGGGGTCAGCGCAGGTTCTGCTCCTCTTCGTCGACACCGTGCGGGAGCGTGATGCCGTGCTGGGCGGCGAGCCGGATCAGCCCGGCGATCCGGCCTTCGTACGCCTGGACGCCGTCGGCGTCCCCTTCGGCGCGGGCGGCCGCGAGTTCCTTGCGGGCCTGGGTGAGCTGCTCGCGCAGCTCCTGGTCGAACATGGCTGTCATTGCCGGCCTCCACACCGGTCGGTGCCGCTCCAGGGAATGCTCAGGGCACTTCAGGTTCTCCGAAGGTGAAGAACTCTTCAAGTCTCACTCTCCGTGGGCGCCCGCGCGTCGCCGCCCGCGTGCGGGGTGCGTGCGCGCGCCCTTGTTGTGCTAGCACTTCAGCGCTAGCTTGGGATTCATGGGTAAGAAACAGCTGAACGTCCGGGTGGACGCCACCACCGCGGAGATGGCCCGGGAACGGGCGGAGCAGCAGGGGATCAGCATGAACCAGTACATCGAACGCCTCGTCCAGCAGGACATGGGCGAGGCCGGGCGGGTGTTCGTCGACGCGGCCGCGCAGTTCATGAAGGAGTACGAGACGGCCTTCCTGGCCGAGTTCGGCGGGGCCGACCTCCAGGACGTGCGTCGTTGAACCTGGAGGTCGACCTCTCGTGGCTGCTCATGACCGCCGAACAGTACACACCCGGTGACCCGCAGGTCACCGACTACGGATCGCTGCTCGCGGCGGTCTCCCGGCATCAGGCCGAGATCTTCGACATCGCCGTCTACCCCGAGCCGCAGGACCGGGCGGCCGCCCTGATGCACCAACTGATCCGGGTGCCGTCCCTGGAGAAGACCAACGAACTGTTCGCCACCGCCGTCGCCTACGCCTACCTGGTGGCCAGCGGCTGCACGGTGGCGACCACCGCCCGCGAGGTGCGCAGCCTCGCCCGGGCCATCCGCGAGGGGCGGCTGGGCGTCTCCGGGGTGGCGGACCGGCTGGCCGCGTGGGTGGTGGACGAGGCCGAGGGCGAGGGCGTCAGCGGTGAGGAGGACGAGGACTCGGACTGAGGATCACGCGGGGGAGGGCCCGGCCGTGTCGGCGGCGGCCCCGGTGGCTTCGGCGGCTTCGGCGGCGGGTGCGCCGGGCCCGGCGGGCTCGGCGGGCTCGGCGATCAGCGCGGTGGCGAAGGGGCGGAAGCCCGCCCGGCGGTAGATCCGGGCGACGTCCTCGTCGGCGGCGGACAGGAACACCGTCCGCACCCCGTTGGCCCGCGCGTGCGCGACCAGCGCCGCGGTGACCGCGAGACCGAGGCCGCGCCGGCGCGCCGTCGGAAGGGTTCCGACGCCGGCCACCTCGGTGACCGGGCCCACCGGGTTGTGCTGGCCCGCGCAGAGCGCCGCCCCGTCCTGCACGGCGGCGGCGACCACGGTACGCCCCGAGAAGATCTGCCCGGCGGTCCGCTCCACCGTGCCGTTGGACGCCAACTCCATGGCCAGCGCGGTCAGTTCCTCCGGCCCGGCGTTCCCCACGCAGGTACCCGGCTCGCCGAACGCCAGATGCGGGACGGCCACCGCAGCCGCCAGCGCCGGGTCGCCGGCGGCCAGCACCCGGACGGTCACGCCGTCGGCCGGTCCGCCGTCCGAATTCGGCTCGTCCTCCGGGCCGAGGACCAGCAGCGGGTGCTCGTGCACCACCAGCCCCGCCTCCTCGACCGCCGCGCGCAGCAGCGGATCGTGCTCGGACACCCACTCGAAGGCCTCCGGCAGCCCCAGCTCGCGCTGACGGTCGAGCACCCGGCGGACGTCCCCGGCGGTGGCGGCCGGGCCGTCGTGGCCCAGCGCGGGACGGGCGTAGTACGGCCAGCCCTCGCCTTCGCGGACGAAGAGGCTGAGCGGTCCGAAGTCCTCGACGCGGGCGGCGGCGCGCGGGACCGCGTCGTAGTAGCGCTCGATCTCGTCGAGGAGGGCGCCGGGGGCGTGGGTGGCGTGGGCGGCGTGGGTGGCGGGGGCATGATCGGCAGAAGTCACGCCGTGCATCCAAGCAGGACCGCCGGGTTCCCGCCACGGTATTTGCCGGGGCGGCGAAGCTCCCGCCGGCGTCCGGTGCGTATGCGGACGGGCCGGGGGCGGCAAGGTCCGGGGGCAGCAGGGTGCGGCCCTGCCCGGGCATTTCGGCGCGATTGTTGCCGAACGCTTACAGGCCGGGCGATCTTGCGTACGGGTCGCGTGGCATCCTGGGGCCTTTACAGCTCTGCCGGACGGGAACGGCGGACGTCCGCGCTGGGTGAAGCGAGGGGGATGGACAGGCTCATGAAGCTCTGCTTTCTGGTGGAGGAGCACTACCGGTACGACGGCATGCCGCTCGACGTCGTGCGCCAACTCACCGCGTGGGGGCACCGGGTGGACGTGCTGCGCCCCGGTGACTCGTTGATGGCCGTCTCCGAGGCGGTCCGGGCCGGCAGCCACGACGCCTGGGTGCTCAAGACCGTCTCCGGCGGCCCCGGCCTCACCCTGCTGGAGGCGGCCGCCGCCGTCGGCCTCACGACCGTCAACGACGCCCGCTCCATCCGCGGCGTCCGGGACAAGGCGCTCGCCTCGGTGATCGCCCGCACCCGGGGGCTGCCCGTCCCCGTCACCTACGCCGCCGCCCGCTGGGAGCGGCTCGCCGAGATCCCGGCCGCCGAGTACCCGCTGGTCGTCAAGCCGGCCGACGGCAGCTCCGGGCGGGCGGTGCGGCTCGTCCGGGACCCCGGACACCTCGTCGAACTCGGCCCCCTGCTGGCCGGCGAGGGCCTGCTGATCGCGCAGCCGTACGTTCCCAACTCCGGCACGGACCTCAAGGTCTACTGCGTCGACGGCGAGCTGTACGCCACCGAGCGGCGCTCCCCGCTCAACCCCGACCAGGGGGTGCGGGAGCGGCAGGTGCCGCTCGCCCCCGAGGTCGCGCGGATCGCGGGGCAGGTCGGGGAGGTGTTCGGGCTCGACCTCTACGGCGTCGACGTGCTGCTCGGGCCGGACGGGCCGGTGGTCGTCGACATCAATGACTTCCCCAGCTTCCGGCAGGTGCCCGACGCGGTCGCGCGGGTCGCGCGGGCGGTGCTGCGGCTCGCCCGGACCGGCACGGCGGTCACCGCCCCGGCCGCGCTGGGGGCGGCGGGCCTGGGCGTGCCCGGCCTCGCGGCGGCGGATCTGGCGACCATGCGCCTGGGCGTGGGGGCGCCCGGCCTGGGCGGCGGGCCGCCGGCGGCCGAGCCCGGGGTGCCGGTCGGGAACGGGCCGGAACCGGTCCGGCTGCCCGCGCAGGGCGGCGGAGCCGTGGGGGCGGGCGTCGGCGCCGGGGGAGCCGGCGGCGCGATATGAGGATCGGCCTGCTCGCCTCGAACCCGGACCACCCCGTGCTCGCCGCCACCGCGGCGCTGCTGACCGCCCGGGGCCACCTGGTCGAGGACCTCGACCCGACCACCGGCCCCGGCGAGCCGTCCGAGCGGATCGGCCCCGGCGCACTCGCCGACGTCTACCTGCTCAAGGCCCACACGCCGCAGGCCCTGGCGCTCGCCCGGCACCTGGAGGAGCGCGGCGCACCCGTCGTCAACTCGGCTGCGGCCACCGAGCTCTGCCAGGACCGCACCGCCATGGCCGACCTCGCGGTCCGGGCCGGGCTGCCCTTCGCCGCCACCCGCACCGTCGCCGATCTGGCCGATCTGGTGGCGCAGGCCGACCACCCGGCCCCCGGCTTCCCGTTCGTCGTCAAGAGTCGTCACAGCCGCCGCCACGACCTCGTGGCCCGGGTGGACGACGCGGCCCGGCTGCGCGCCCTCGCCGGGGAGTGGCCCGGCGAATCCGTCGTCGTCCAGCCCTATCTGGCGAGCACCGGGTGGGACCAGAAGCTCTGGGTCGTCGCCGGGCAGGTGTTCTGTGCCCGCCGGCGCTCCGAGCTCACCGACCCGGGCGTCAGTGAACTCCACCACCCCGGAGGGGCGTTCGGCCCTGCGGAGCTGCCCGCCGACCGCGCCCGGCTCGCGCTCCGGGTCGGCGAGGTCTTCGGCCTCGACGTGTACGGCGTCGATCTGCTGGACGGACCCGCCGAACCGGTCGTGGTCGACGTCAACGCCTTCCCCGGCATCCGGGGCCAGGCCGGCGCCCCCGAGGCGCTGGCCGCGCTCGCGCTGCGGGTCGGCGGCGCCGGCCCGCGATCCGTCCCGGCGCAGCGACCGGCCGGAACCGGGCCGGGGGCCGTCGACCCGCGGGCGTTCGACACCCGGACCGAGTCCGGTACCGACTCCCGGCCGGACTCCCGTGGCGGCCTTCGTGCCGGCCCGTGGGCGGACAGCTCGTCGCCGGTGGGCCGCCGGACGGCCGGTCCGGCGGATGCGGGCCCGGGCGGCGCCGGTCGTTAGGCTGGCCCTCCGGCCGGACCACGCGACCGGATGGCGAGAGAAGACGGACCGTTGCTGCAGGACATCGAGCCCTACCTGGCCTGCCCGCACTGCGCGCAGGCGCTCACCCTCGACGGGCGCACCCTGCGCTGCCTCGGCGGGCACAGCCACGACCTCGCCAAGCAGGGCTACGTCAGCCTGCTCGCCGGTGACGCCCACACCGGTACCGGCGACACCGCCGGGATGGTCGCCGCCCGCAGCGACTTCCTCGCCGCCGGCCACTACCGGCCGATCGCCGACGCCCTCGCCGAGTCGGCGGTCGCGGCGGATCCCGAAGGGCTCGTCGCCGACCTCGGGGCAGGCACCGGCCACTACCTCGCCCACGTCCTCGACGCCCTCCCCGGACGGCCCGGTGCGGCCCTCGACATCTCCAAGTACGCGCTGCGCCGCGCCGCGCGGGCCCACCCCCGGATCGGCGCCGTGGTCTGCGACGCCTGGCGGCCGCTGCCGCTCCTGGACGCCTCCGCCGGGCTCGTGCTCAACGTCTTCGCGCCGCGCAACGGCCCCGAGATCCGCCGGGTGCTGCGCCCCGGCGGCACCCTGCTGCTGGTCTCACCCACCCCGCGCCACCTGCGGGAGCTCGTCACCGCCCTCGGTCTGCTCTCGGTCGACGAGGACAAGCAGCGGCGGATCGACGAGAAGCTCGGGCCCCACCTGACGCCCGCCGGGCGGCGGGAGGTCGAGTTCACGCTGCGGCTCTCGGCCGAGGACGTGCGAACCGTGGTGGGCATGGGTCCGAGCGCCTGGCACACCGACCCGGAGGTGCTGGCGGCACGGCTCGCGGAGCTGCCCGACCCCGTCGAGGTGACCGCTTCCGTCACCGTCGCCGCCTACCGGCGCTGAGGCCCCGGTCGGGGCCCGTGCGGCTGTCCGGGTGCCGGCGGACGGGGCCCGTGCGGCTGTCCGTGCGGCGGCGGACGGTGCCCGGGTGGCGGATCCGCCGGTGCCGCGGGTGCCCGGGTCCCGCGGTTCGACCCCGATGGGATGAATCTGCCGGGCAGGCACGTTTCTGCCGCTCGACCGGAGGCTAACGTCCGACGGGTGAACCGCGACGCCACCCGGACCGCCGTGCCGGCCCACCCACAGCAGCGCACCTCGGAACCCGGCCCACCGGCCGCCCGGCGCCCGACCGTCGAGGAGGTCCGGCTCACCTCGTTCAAGTCCTACCGGCGCGCGGTGCTGCCCCTCGCGCCCCTCACCGTGCTGCACGGGCCCGCCGGTGTCGGCAAGTCCAACGCGCTCGACGCCCTCGCCGTGCTCTCCCGGCTCGCCCTCGGGGAGGAGATCACCGACTCCCTCGACGGGGTCCCCGGCGCCGCCGGACCCCTGGCCACCCCCGTCCGTGGTGGTCTGGACGGCTGCGTCCCGCACGGCCGCAACGCCGTCATCCTCGGCTGCACCGTCCGGTCCGCCGACGGGCCCGTCGGCCTGGAGATCGTCGTCCGCACCGACGGGCCCGTCCGGATCGCCCGGGAACAGCTCACCCTGGACGGCCGGACCCTCGTCGAGACCGGCGAACAGGACCTCCGCAACCGGCGGATCAACGTCAGCTGGCACAACGACACCCGGCAGGGCGACATCCGCGCGCCCTTCCCGAGCGGCACCCTGATCACCGCGCAGATCCCGCTGCGCGTCGCCGGCTCCTCGCCCGGCGAGCGGAAGGTGCTGGCCGCCGCCGAACAGCTCCTCACCGCGCTCCGTGAAGTCTTCCCCGTCCACCCCGTGCCCGCCCTGATGCGCGGCTGGGCCCGCCCCGACCCGCACGCCCGGCTGCTCGGCAACGCCGCCAACATCTCCGCCGTCATCGCCCGGCTCAGCAACGAATGCGGGCGCCGCTACGGGCAGTTGCTGCGCGTGGTGCAGGACGCCGCGCCGCACCCGCTGCTCGGCCTCGACCTCGCGCACCGCGGCAGCGGCGCCGACCGGCGGGTGCTCGCCGTCTTCGACGAAGGCGTCCTCGGCCGCACCGGCGCCGACCAGGCCTCCGACGGCATGCTCCGCCACCTCGCCTTCTCGGCCGTGCTGCTCACCGGCGCCGGGGTGCTCGACCTCGACGTGGCCGCCGAGGTGCCGTGGGCGCACCGGCAGCTCACCGTGCTCGCCGAGGACCTCGGCGCCGGGCTCGGCACCGACCAGACCGCCTCGCTGCTGCGGCTCGCCCGCGACATGTCCGGACGCAACCAGCTGCGCGTGCTCACCACCCTCCAGGAACCGGCCGCCGCCCGCGAGGCGCTCGGCGGGCCCGGCGACCTGCCGCCCGGGGCCGCGCTGGTGGAGTGCCGACGGGACCCCGACTCCGGGCACACCGTGCTGCGTGCCGAGACGGCCCGGGTGCCGGCGCAGGCGGCGCGGTGCGCCGGGTCGGCCCACGCGACGGCCTTCCCCGGGGCGGCCGTGTCGGGGGCTGCTTCCCCGGGGACCGGCCGGTCCGGGGTGGCCGCCGGGGAGGTGGCGGACGCCGGTGCGGTAGACCTGGACGGGTGAACGAACGAGAGACGGAGTCCGCGGCCCCGACCCTGGAGGGGCTGCGGCAGCGATTGACGGAGTTCGCCGCGGCACGCCGTTGGGAGCCCTTCCACACGCCCAAGAACCTGGCGTCGGCGCTGACCGTGGAGGCCGGCGAGCTGCTGGAGATCTTCCAGTGGCTCACGCCCGAACAGGCGTCGGCGGTGATGGCCGACCCGGACCGCGCGCGCCGGGTGCGGGACGAGGTGGCGGACGTGCTCGCCTACCTGCTCCAGTTCTGCACCGCCGTCGGGGTCGATCCGCTGACGGCGCTGGCGGCCAAGATCGAGCGGAACGAGCTGCGCTTCCCGGTGCCCGGAGCCCCCGCTGAAGGCGGTGACGTCAACCCCGAGAGCGGATCATCGCCCGTGTGAGGGACAAAAGTTGTCCACAGCCCCCGGGTTGTCCACAGCTTTCCGGCCGTCCGGTGCGGATCCTCCTTCTCGGGCCGCACGCTGTCGCCGTGACCGTGCGGCAGGGCGCCGCACGGGCGAGGGAAGGGTGGTCGGACATGGATGCGCTGCGACTGATCAAGACGGCCCGGCACGCCCTGGCGGAGACCAGGAACGTGCCGGACGTGCTCGCCGAGGCGCGACAGGCGGCGCTGCTCACCGAGGCGGTGGGTGCCCGGCTGGCCGAGTCGGACGAAGGCGAACTCGCCGGACTGGGGCAACAGTTGGTTGAGTCGGCGGCCCACGCGGCGGGCTGTCTGGACCAGTCGGGAGGTGACGCGTCGGCGGTGACGGCGTTCGGCGTCGGCGGCAGGGCGGGGCGGCTCACCGACCTCGGTGACCTCGGACCGGCCCTCGGCGAACTCGGCGGGTTGCTGCGGGACGTCGGCGAGACGCTGGTGGTGCTGGCCTGCGGGGCCGACACCGAGAGCCTCTACTGGACGTGCATCGACGGGGTCGACGCCGGGGCGGAGTGCACCGATCTCGTCGGCCGACTGCTGCAGGCCGTCGGGAGGGCGACGGAGGAGGACGGCCCGCCCGGCGAGGACGGAAGCACACAGGAGAACCACACGCAGGAGAACCGCGTGGAGGAGGACCGTACCGAGGAAGGTCGGGCCGAGGAAGTGTGTCCGGAGGAGAAGGACGGGCCGGTGCTGCTCGCACCGCCGGCCGGGCGGAGGGGGCCGTTACTGGTGGTCCGGCTCGACCCGCCGGGTGCGGCGGCGAAGGCGGCGGTGCCGAGGGGCGGGGTGGCCGGGCTGCCCGGTCAGCGAGTGGCGGTCGGGTCGCCGGCCTCGTCGGTACGAGGGCCGGCGGCCCGGTTGTCGCCGGTGCCGGTCGGGCCGGCACCGCCCGGGGCCGGGGTACGGATGCCCGAGGACTGCAGTTCGGCGAGGTCCGCGGTGACCGAGGCGAGTAGTTCCCGCATCTGCTCCAGCAGGCTCCTCGGGGTGGCGGGCGCGGCCGACCCGTCGCCGGCGGAGTGCTGCGGGGCGGCGGACGCCTCGGACCGGAAGTCGGGCATGAGGGGACCTCTTCGGATCGGTGGTGCGGCGTGAAGCCGTCGGCGGCGGCCTGACGCGCCCCGCCGCCGCAACCAACGAACTCCCCGAACCGGAGTCACCGACGACCACCCGATGCGGTCCGACCGGCGCCGGCCGTCAGCCTCCCGGGTGACCTCGGCTTGCCGCCGCGCGGCCTCCTCGGTCGGACGCGGCCCGCCGCACGTGATCGCTCGCCGCCCGGGACGGGAAGGGCCCCGGCGCCGCAGCGGCGGCGCCGGGGCCCTCGGACACCCTCCCCGCCGTGCCGCCCGCGTTCACGAGGCGGACGGCACGGCGGGAAAGGGGGAAGAGACCACACCCTCGAAGGAGACAGGTGTCAGTTGTGGGCGTGCAGGTCGGCGTTGAGGCCGCCCCACGAGCCGGAGCGGGCGATGACCTCGACCGCACCGGACTGGGAGTTGCGGCGGAAGAGGAGGTGGTCCTGGCCGGACAGCTCGACGGCCTTGGCCACGGTGCCGTCCGGGGTGGTCACCCGGGTGCCGGCGGTGACGTAGAGGCCGGCCTCGACGACGCAGTCGTTGCCGAGGGAGATGCCGATGCCCGCGTTGGCACCGAGCAGGCAGCGCTCGCCGACCGAGACGACCTGCTTGCCACCGCCCGACAGGGTGCCCATGATCGAGGAGCCGCCGCCGATGTCGCTGTGGTCGCCGACCACGACACCGGCGCTGATCCGGCCCTCGACCATGGAGGTGCCCAGCGTGCCGGCGTTGAAGTTGACGAAGCCCTCGTGCATCACGGTGGTGCCGACGGCCAGGTGCGCACCGAGCCGGACGCGGTCCGCGTGGGCGATGCGCACACCGGACGGGGCGACGAAGTCGGTCATCCGCGGGAACTTGTCGATCCCGTAGACGGCGAGCTGCCCGCCCTGGGCGCGCACGGCCAGCCGGGCCTGCTCGACCTTCTCCACCGGCACCGCGCCGATGCTGGTCCACGCCACGTTGGCGAGCAGACCGAAGATGCCGTCGAGGTTCTGGCCGTGGGGCTTCACCAGGCGGTGGCTGAGCAGGTGCAGGCGCAGGTAGGCGTCGTGCGCGTCGATCGGCTTCTCGTCCAGCGAGGAAATGGTGGTGCGCACGGCGACCACGTCGACGCCGCGGCGGGCGTCGGCCCGCAGCGCCTCCGCGGCGCCGGCGCCCAGCTCGGCCTCGGCCTGTTCGGTGGTCAGGAGGACGGTCCCGGCGGGGCCGGGGTCGGCAGCCAGCACGGGGGCCGGGTACCAGGTGTCGAG
Source organism: Streptomyces sp. BE20 (assembly GCF_036322525.1). Taxonomy (NCBI): domain Bacteria; kingdom Bacillati; phylum Actinomycetota; class Actinomycetes; order Kitasatosporales; family Streptomycetaceae; genus Streptomyces; species Streptomyces sp. BE20. The sequence goes on from NZ_JAQYWW010000839.1 coordinate 20,357, forward strand.
GATGGTGCCGTCGGCGGCGATGGTGGCCAGACCGGCGGCAACGGCGCCGCTCACGGGGGTGGTGGATTCTGCAGTCACATCGTGCACGTTAACGAATGCGGGCCCCCGGTGCCGAACACGCTCACCGTCCGGACAGGGCCGGGGAGCCGCCGCATCCGGACGAAAACCGGCTGTCCGAGGGCTCGGAGCTGGGCGATACTCGGACAGGTGTTCATGTCGATTTCAGCCACCGGCACCGCCGGGAGCCCGGCCACCGACCTGGCGCGCCTGTTGAACCGGCCGCCGGACGCCGTCCAGCGGGCCGCGACCGCGTACGGCGAGGCGCATGTCTTCTTCCCGGAGGCCGGCGACGAACGCTGCACGGCCGTCCTGCTGGTGGAGGCGGATCCGGCACCGTCCCGCAAGGGGCCGGGCGGCGGGCCTTCCGGCGCGTCGGACCTCGCGCGCGTCCGGGCCGGCGACGATCGCCCCTACGTCGTGTCGTCACGGTTCGCGGCGGCGCTGCGCACCGTCTTCCAGGCGGTGATCACGGCCGCCGACCCTGCCGATCGCGCTCTCCCGCTGCGCATCGAGCTGCCCGCCGTCCGCGTCGACGGTGAGCGCGGCCTCGGGAGCGGTGCGGGCGAGGGCGGCCGTGTGGCGCTGGTGCGGCGACTGTTCGAGCCGCTGGGCTGGCGGGTCGAGGCGGCGGCGATCCCGCTGGACGAGGAGTTCCCCGAGTGGGGGGAGTCGCCGTACGTCCGGCTCGGACTGGAGGCGGCGTCGGCCCGACCGGCCGACGCGCTCCGACAGCTGGCCGTACTGCTGCCGGCGCTGGAGGGCGTCACGGACCAGTGGGTCGCGCCGGAGGGGGTCGGCAATCTGTTCTCCGCCGACGCGGACTGGCTGGCCCGGCACCCCGAACGTGGGCTGATCGCCCGTCGTCTGGACCACCACGGGCCGCCCGGGACCGACGGCGCCGGGTACGGCGACGGTGAACCGGACAGCCCGGTCGAGGGTGCTGACGGCGACGGCCGCACGGCCGCCGCCGAGGCGGGCCGGGCGGCGGTCCTGGCCGCGCTGCGCGAGGTCGGTGCCGCCCGGGTGGTGCACCTCGGCTGCGGCCGGGGCGAGTTGATCGACGCACTGCTGACGGACGCCCGGTTCACCGAACTGCTGGGGGTGGACGTCTCGCTGCGTGCGCTGTCCACCGCCGCACACCGCCTCGGTCTGGAGCGCACGACGGAGCCGGCGCCGGAGTGGGCGGCCACCCGGCGGACGGTCCGGGTCGGGTTGGTGCAGGGCGCGCTGATGTACGCGGACGCCAGGCTGAAGGGTTTCGACGCGGCGGTGCTCGACGCGGACGTGGTCGGGCGGGCGGACCCGGACCGGCGTCCGGCCCTGGAGCACGCGGTGTTCGGGACGGTGCGCCCGGCGGCGGTCGTCGTCACGTCGCAGGCCGGTGATCCCGGGTTCGGCACCTGGGCGGAAAGGGTGGCGGCCGAGCACGGCTACACCGTCACCATGGCCGCCCCGGCCGGGCCGGCCCTCTTCAGACGCGGTACCCCCACCCTCGGAGGAGGCGAGTCCCGATGACCGGCGACGAAACGAACCCAGGCGTCCCCGCTCCCGGGACCCCCGGGCCGAGCAGCCTCCCGGCGGCGGCGGCGGCGGCGGCGACGGCGACGGCGGCGACAGCAGCGGCAGAGGCCGCGGTCGCCGCCGACACCGAGGCCGAGGCGCCGGCGGCCGTGACGGTGACGGTGACGGTGACCGAGGGCTCCCTCGTCGTGCTGGTCGGCACCAGCGGCGCGGGCAAGTCCACGTTCGCCCGACGCCACTTCCGCCCGACCGAGGTGGTCTCCTCCGACACCTGCCGCGCGTTGGTGGCCGACGACGAGAACGACCAGTCCGCCTCCGCCGACGCCTTCGACGTCCTGTACTACATCGTCGGCAAGCGCCTCGCCGCCGGCCGGCTGACCGTGGTGGACGCCACCAACGTCCAGGCCGCGGCCCGGAAGCGGCTGATCGCGATCGCCCACGAGCACGACGCGAGGCCGGCGGCGATCGTGCTGGACGTGCCGCCGGGCGTCTGCGCCGAGCGCACCCGTCTCCGGCAGGACCGCGACCTGCCCGCGTCCGTGATCCCGCGCCAGCACCGCGAGCTGCGCGCGTCCCTGGCCGGTCTGCAGAAGGAGGGCTTCCGCCGGGTGCACGTGCTGCACGGCGCGGACGAGGTGGCCGCCGCCGAGGTGGTACGGGAGAAGCGGCGCGTCGACCTGCGCCACCTGACCGGCCCGTTCGACCTGGTCGGCGACGTCCACGGCTGCCGCGGCGAGCTGGAGTCGTTGCTGCCCCGCCTCGGCTACCGGATCGTCCGGGACGAGGCGGGCCGCCCGGTCGACGCCGTCCCACCGGCCGGCCGGACGGCGGTCTTCGTCGGCGACCTGGTCGACCGTGGCCCGGACACGCCGGGCGTGCTGCGCCTGGTGATGGGCATGGTGGCGGCCGGTCACGCGCTCTGCGTGTCGGGCAACCACGAGCAGAAGCTCGCCCGGGCGCTGGACGGCGAGCGGGTGACCCTCTCCTACGGCCTGCGGGAGTCCCTCGAACAGCTGGAGTCCGAGCCGGAGGGCTTCCGGTCCGAGGCCCGGGAGTTCATCCGCGGCCTGGCCGACCACTACCTGCTGGACGGCGGCGACCTGGTGGTCTGCCACGCGGGCCTGCCGGAGCGCTACCACGGCCGCTCGTCCGGCCGGGTCCGCTCGCACGCGCTGTACGGGGAGACCACCGGCGAGACCGACGAGTACGGCCTGCCGGTGCGCCACCCCTGGGCGGAGGAGTACCGGGGGCGGGCGCTGGTGGTCTACGGGCACACGCCGCTTCCGGTGGCGAGCTTCCTGCACAACACCGTCTGCCTGGACACCGGCTGCGTCTTCGGCGGTGAGCTGACCGCGCTGCGCTACCCGGAGCGCGAGCTGGTCACCGTCGAGGCGGAGCGGCAGTGGTACGCGCCGGTCCGACCGCTGCTCAGCGACGCGCCGGGCGGGCGCGAGGGCCGTCCGCTGGACCTGGCCGACGTGGCGGGCCGCCGGGTGGTGGAGACGGCGCTGCACGGCCCGGTCGCCGTCCGGGCGGAGAGCGCGGCGGCGGCACTGGAGACGATGAGCCGCTCGGCGGTCGACCCACGGCTGCTGGTCCACCTGCCGCCGGCGGTGCCGCCGGGCCCCGCCGCGCACCGGCCCGGGTACCGGGAGCACCCGGACGAGGTCTTCGCCGGGTACCGCGCGGACGGGGTCCGGCACGTCCTGTGCGAGGAGTGGCATCCGGGCTCGCGCGCGGTGGTGCTGGTGTCCCGGGACGACGCGGCGCTGGCCCGGCGCTTCGGCCCGGCGGGCCCGGGGGCGGTCTGGTCACGGACGGGCGGGGCGCTGCTGGGCGACGAGGAGTGTGCCGCCCTGCTGCTCCGGCTGCGGGCGGCGGCCGAGCGGGCCGGGCTCTTCGAGGAGCTGGACACCGGCTGGCTGCTGCTGGACGCGACCCTGGCGGCGTGGCCGGTGACGGCCGACGGGCCCTTGCCGCACCGCGGGTACGCGGCGCTCGGCGCGGTGGCGGGCGCCGCGCTCCCGTCGGTTCTCGCCGCGCTGGAGCGGGCTGCCGACCGCGGGTTGGAGGTCGCGGCGCAGGCGGGCCGCCAGCGGCGCCGTGCGGCGGACGTCCGGGCGTTCACCGACGCGTACCGCCGGTTCGCGCGTCCCGGGGAGGGGCAGTCGGGTGTCCGGCTGGCGCCGTTCCAGGTGCTGGCCGGGGAGGGGGCGAACCTGGCGCTCCGCCCGCGGGAGGAGCAGCTGGCCCGGATCGACCGGCTGGTCGCGGCGGACCGTGCCGCAGGCCCCGTGGCCGGCGGTGCGGCCGGGCCCGGAGCACCGGTCGACCGGATGGGCGGTCCCGTCCTGTACCCGACCGCCCGGCTGGCGGTGGACACCGGGGACGAGGCGTCGACGGCCGCGGCCGTGGCGTGGTGGGAGGAGCTGACCGGGGCGGGCGGTGCGCCGGGCATGGTGGTCAAGCCACCCGTGTCGCCGGTGCGCGGCGCGGCGGGGGAGGGCCGTCCGGGCGGGCTGGTCCAGCCGGCGGTGAAGGTCCGCGGCCGGGAGTACCTGCGGCTGGTCCACGGTCCGGAGAGCCCGGACCGCCCGGACCACCCGGAGCAGCGGGGGCACCGGGAGCATCCGCGCGGCGGCGCGCTCGGGCTGAAGCGCTCGCTGGCGCTGCGCGAGTACGCGCTCGGTCTGGAGGCACTGGACCGGCTGGCCGGCGGCGAGCCGCTCTGGCGGGTGCACGAGCCGGTCTTCGCCGTTCTGGCGTTGGAGGCCGAGCCGGTGGACCCCCGGCTGTAGGCGTCGACCGGTTCCGGTGGACCGGCCGCAGGCTCTTGCATAGAAATTCCGAGCATCGTATAGACTTGCTGCTTTCCGCCCGACCCGTCACCCCAGGAGCCTGGCATGGCGTTCAACCTCCGGAACCGGCACTTCCTCAAGGAGCTCGATTTCACGCCCCAGGAGTTCCGCTTCCTGGTGGACCTCGCCGCTCAGCTCAAGGCGGCGAAGTACGCGGGTACCGAGCAGCCCAGGCTGCGGGGCCGGAACATCGCGCTGATCTTCGAGAAGACCTCCACCCGGACCCGTTGCGCCTTCGAGGTCGCCGCCCACGACCAGGGCGCCACCACCACGTACCTGGACCCGGCCGGGTCCCAGATCGGCCACAAGGAGTCGATCAAGGACACCGCCCGGGTGCTCGGCCGGATGTTCGACGGCATCGAGTACCGCGGGCACGGCCAGGAGATCGTCGAGGAGCTCGCCGCCCACGCCGGGGTGCCGGTCTGGAACGGCCTGACCAACGAGTGGCACCCCACCCAGCTGCTCGCCGACGTGCTGACCATCACCGAGCACACCACCAAGCCGCTCACCGGGGTGACGCTCGCCTACCTCGGTGACGCCCGCTCCAACATGGGCAACTCGCTGCTGGTCACCGGCGCGCTGCTCGGCATGGACGTCCGGATCGTCGCGCCGCGCTCGCTCTGGCCGGCCGAGGACGTGCAGAAGGCCGCCCGGACGCTCGCCGAGGGCACCGGCGCCCGGATCACCCTCACCGAGGACGTGGCCGAGGGCGTGGCCGGCGCCGACTTCCTCTACACCGACGTCTGGGTCTCGATGGGGGAGCCCAAGGAGGTCTGGGCCGAGCGCGTCGCGCTGCTCAAGCCGTACCAGGTGTCGATGGGCACCGTGCGGGCCACGGGCAATCCGGCGGTGAAGTTCCTGCACTGCCTGCCCGCCTTCCACGACCTCGGCACGGTGGTCGGCCGGCAGCTGTTCGAGGAGACGGGGATGGCGGAGCTGGAGTGCACCGACGAGCTGTTCGAGTCGGAGCACTCCGTCGTCTTCGACCAGGCGGAGAACCGCCTGCACACGATCAAGGCCGTCCTGGTCGCGACCCTCGGGTCCTGACGGCGGACACGCCCGGCCGGTGAGCGGCTAGTGAGCTGGTCCGGAGATGCGTGAGCAGTAGCGGCAGATTCGGTCGATGATCTGGTCGGCGGTCTTGGTCCACTTGAACGGGTGGGCACTGTCGTTCCAGTTCTTGATCCAGTCCTCGAGTGTGGCCTTCAGCTC
>NZ_JAQYWW010000840.1:0-1237 GCF_036322525.1 Streptomyces sp. BE20
GACCGGCGTACACGCCGACCGGCTGCCCCTTCAGCGACGTCGGGTCGATGCCCGCCCGCTCCAGCAGTTCCCAGGACGTCTCCAGCAGCAACCGCTGCTGCGGATCCGTCGCCAGCGCCTCACGCGGCGAGATCCCGAAGAGTGCGGCGTCGAAGCCGCCCGGGTCGGTGAGGAAGCCGCCCTCCTCCGCGTAGGTCTTCCCGGCCGCGTCCGGGTCCGGGTCGTGGAGGGAGTCCACGTCCCACCCCCGGTCGCGGGGGAACGGGGCCATGGCGTCGGTGCCGTCGTGGACCAGCCGCCACAGGTCGGCCGGGGAGGCCACGCCGCCGGGCAGCCGGCAGGCCATCCCGACGATGGCGATCGGCTCGGTGCGCCGGGCCTCGGCGTCGCGCAGGCGGCGCCGGGTCTGCTGGAGGTCGGCCGTGACGCGCTTGAGGTAGTCGCGCAGCTTGTCGTCGTTCGACATGGGGTTCTTCCTCGTATCCGTCATCAGGAAAGGCCGAGTTCGTTGTCGATCAGGTCGAAGAGCTCGTCGTCGGAGGCGGCGTCCAGGTCGACGCCCTCGGCGTCCGGCTCCTCGCCCGCCTCCGCCCAGCGGGCGGTGAGGGCCTCCAGACGGGCGGTGACCTGGGCCCGCAGACCGTCGGGCGTCCCGGACGTGGCCGCCAACGCCGCTTCGAGCCGGTCGAGTTCGAGCAGGACGGGCGGCACGACCGCGGCCCCCGCCAGGCCGAGCCGGTCCCGCAGGTGTTCCGCGACGGCGGTCGGCGTCGGGTGGTCGAACACCAGCGTCGCCGGGAGCCGGACGCCGGTGGCCTCCGTCAGGCCGGTCCGGATCCGCAGCGAGGTCAGCGAGTCGAAGCCGACCTCCTTGAAGGTCTGGGTGGCCCGCACGGTCTCGTCGATGCTCTGGCCGAGGACCTTCGCCGCGCCGGCGCGGACCACGTCCAGGAGCAGGCGGAGCTGTTCCGCCTCGCTCACCGCGGTGAGCCTCCGGAGCAGGGCCTCACGGCCGTCCCCGGTCGGCGTGGCCGTGGTGGTGGCGGTGCGGCGGGGAGTGCGGACCAGCCCGCGCAGCAACGGGTTCAACTCACCGCTCGCCGCCTGCGACCGCAACACCCCCCAGTCCAACCGCGTCGGCACCAACACCGCCTCCGACGAACCCAACGCCGCGTCGAACAACGCCAACGCCTCACCCGACGCCATCGCCGACAGACCACCACGCTTCAACCGCGCC
>NZ_JAQYWW010000841.1:0-327 GCF_036322525.1 Streptomyces sp. BE20
GCTCCGGCTGCGCAGCGGCAGCGCGCCGGCCATCACCGCGATCCCGACCTGGGCACGCGGGCTGAACCCGACGAAGGTGGTGGACCTCCGGGTGACCCCTGCGTGGTAGACCAGCTCGTCGCCCATCGTGCCCACGGTGCACTGCGCGCCCTCCCTGCCCTCCGCTCCGGCGCCCGACTCCGCCGAGGACTCCGGACCGGGCCGGGCCGCCGAGCGCGACGCGCCCTCCAGTTCTGCCACGTCCGCCCCGTCCGAGAGGTCCTCGGGATCCTCGGGATCCGCCGGACCCCGGTGTGACCACGACGCGCGGTGGTTCCAGCCCAGACA
>NZ_JAQYWW010000842.1:0-310 GCF_036322525.1 Streptomyces sp. BE20
ACCATGGCGGAATCCGGCCTGATTGCCCTGGCCCTGGGCCTGGCCCTGAGGCTGGCCCGGGCCCTGGCCGGCGGCCTGCTCGGCGCCGACCCGGCGGCCCTGCTGGATACCGCGGCGACGGTTGGTCAGACGGCCCCGCACCTCCTCGGGAGCGCGGGCCACCTGAGGCGAACTCAGCGGCCTGTGGGTAGCTGTGGGTGGACCCCCGGGTCGGGTGGGGGGGGCCCGGGCGGGGAGGTGGGACGGGTGGGATGCCCGCTCAGTGCACTCAGTGCAGGAGACTGCCCTGGAGTTCTGCGCGGAGTGCGGG
>NZ_JAQYWW010000843.1:0-348 GCF_036322525.1 Streptomyces sp. BE20
CGTCCTTAAAAAATAATTAAAACCCGTTTAAAACCACCCAAACCAAAAAATAAAAATAAAAAAAAAAAAAAACACCCACACCCAAACACCCCAACCCGCGCGGCCCCGGTTCTCATAAATCGTGGGGGGGTCGGGGGGGGGGGTCTGCTGGGGTTGGGCGGGGGGGGGGGGGGGGGGTCGGGGTGCGGCGTTCCGCCGGGGCGGGCGGTGGGGTGGGGGCGCTGGGGGGCGGGGGGGGGGCGGGCCGGGGGCCCCCTGCACGCGGGGCCCCCCGTGGGGGGGTGCGCGCGGGGCGGCCCCCGGCGGGCCGGGCGGCCCCCACCTCCGTGTCCGTCAGGTCGTCAGGCC
>NZ_JAQYWW010000844.1:0-260 GCF_036322525.1 Streptomyces sp. BE20
CGTCGATGGCGGCGACCTGCTCGGCTTTGGCCACGACCCGGTGTCACCGCTCGCAGAGCGCTTCGGCGACACCGTCCGGCTGACGGTCAACGCCGAGCAGAGCGACAGCCCGATGATCCAACTGTCCGTCACCGAACTCCGCCACCTGCTCGCCGGTGCCGAACGCGACATGGTCGACTTCCTCTCGCTGACCGCCGACTGGGCCCGCCGCGCGGCCATGTCACGGGGGGCCTCCTCGGCGTCCTTGACCGACGCGAGTC
>NZ_JAQYWW010000845.1:0-247 GCF_036322525.1 Streptomyces sp. BE20
GCGGATGAAGCGGTGGTCGTAGGCTTTGTCGGCGTGCAGCTTGCCGGGTCGGCGTCTCCTGGGTCCGCGTCGCGAGCGGATCGGCGGAATGGCGTCGACGAGCGGGATCAGGGCCTGGCTGTCATGGACGTTGGCTCCGGAGATCGCGAGCGACAGGGGCAAACCGGTACGTTCGGTGAGCAGGTGGATCTTCGACCCGTATTTGCCCCGATCGACAGGATTCGGACCCGTCAACTCCCCTTTTTCA
>NZ_JAQYWW010000846.1:0-363 GCF_036322525.1 Streptomyces sp. BE20
AGCCTCTCCCCCTCCAACGTCAACCTCAACCGCACCGTGATAGCGAATGCCCTGGTGGACCCGATAGGCCGCAAGCCCCACCCCCAGGCCCGGTCCGCCCGAAACGCCGTCCCCCACGCCACCCCCCACAACGGATTAAAAATAGGCATAAACTAGGTGGGGGGGGGGTGTGGTGGTGTTGGGGGGTAAATTAAAACACACAGACGCACCCCACCCCCCTGTTTAATTAGACGGCGACCACCGTGTTCTACACTGCTTGGAACACTCTTTCGCTCCCCGACGCTCTTACGTTCTAGTCGGCGAGGTCGGGGTAGCTGACGGTGTTCGCCCAGTTGGCGATCCTCTGGGCGGACGCGGCGACGG
>NZ_JAQYWW010000847.1:0-206 GCF_036322525.1 Streptomyces sp. BE20
TGAAAAAGGGGAGTTGACGGGTCCGAATCCTGTCGATCGGGGCAAATACGGGTCGAAGATCCACCTGCTCACCGAACGTACCGGTTTGCCCCTGTCGCTCGCGATCTCCGGAGCCAACGTCCATGACAGCCAGGCCCTGATACCGCTTGTCGACGCCATTCCGCCGATCCGCTCGCGACGCGGACCGCGACGCCGCCGTCCCGGCA
>NZ_JAQYWW010000848.1:0-48403 GCF_036322525.1 Streptomyces sp. BE20
CTTGCTCAGCCAGGGCATCCGACCGGCCGCCATCGCCTCGATGTGGTAGTCCGGCTCGCTGCCGTCGATGCAGATGACGACGACCGGGTTTGCGGGCCTGGCGTACGTCCTGCCGTTGACGGTGAAATTCCCGGTGGTCACGGGGGGCTCCTTAGCATGTCGTTTACGTGGCTCGTATCTGTTGGTAACGCAAGGGTGGTGGCGTGGCCGGGCCGGGAGGAACCCCCGATCCGGTTATCCGGGCCATAAGCGCGGACCGCTGCTTTACGGCAGCTTGAGACGGGCTTTGAGAACTCTTTGGCAACGATCCGGTGAAGGCGCGGATCAGCCCGGTGCGCGGTGCGCGGTGCGCGGTGCGCGGTGTGTGGACGGGGCGGGGAGGGGAGCGCGGTCAGTGGCTCCCGGCCAGCTCCTGGGCCAACATGGCGGCCCCCAGACAGGCCGCCCTGCCACCCACCCGTCCCACGACCACCTCCGGGCGCGGCCCGCGCCGGTGGTTCCTCCGGAGGCTGGAGCCGATCTCCTGCCGCAGGGCCGTGTCCGCCGCCGGCAGCGGTCCGCCGACGACCACCCGCTCGACCTCGGCGGAGAGGATCAGCTCGGCGAGCGCCCTGCTGTCCGCACTCCGCAGCGTCACGGTCCGGTCGTCCAACGCATCCCCGTCCGGGACGAAGGCCGCCGACCCCGCGGGCCGTCCTCCGCGCAGCACCGCGGCCAGGACCGGATCACCCGATGCCACGAACACGAACGCGTCGCACCCGCGGCCGGCTCCGAGCCTCCCCTCGGCGACGGCGCCGGCGTGCCCCGCGTGCCCGAGGGCGACAGGCACGTCGAGGTGCTCCTCCAGCCAGCAGCGCAACGGCGTGCCCGCCCAGCCCAGTCGGGGCACCGTGGCGGCGCCCGTGATCCGGTCGACGGATCCGCCGACCACGAGGCCGGCCGCCACCACCGGCATTCCCCGGCGGCCGGCCAGCGCGGCGAGGTCGCTCGCGCAGCCGAGCAGGGTGTCGAGCACGGCGTCCGGGCCCCGGTGGGGCCTGGTGTACCAGCGCTCGGACTCCCGCACCCGGCCGTCGCCGGTCATCACGGTCCCGGTGATGTAGCGCGCGCCGACGTCCAGGGCGACGACACTCGTCCCGGCAGCGGGACGCCCTCGCGGAGCCTCCTGTCCCGGTGCACGGGGAAGGGCGCCGCGCTGTTCGGCGGGTGTGCCCCGCACCGTGGTGGTGGCGCGGTCACGGTCCGGTGCGGGGCGGACGTGTTCGGGGTGTGAACGGGTGACGGTCATGGCGGCCCTGCCTCCGGGTGGTCCTGGGGGTGGTGTGCAGTGCCGCCGCCGCGCGGGCGGAGCGCACCTGCGTCCCGTCCCGACGAGAGCGGTGGCCCGGGTCCGGGGCGACGGCATCGCGCTACGCCCCCGTCCCGGGAGCGCGGGATCCGATGGTTGGCGCGGGGGAGTACGGTGGCAAGGCCCGAAATGCTGATGGGGTGGATAACGGAATCGTATGGGCCGCGATCCGTGCCCGTAGCGGCGTGGTAAGTCCGGATTGTGTCCCGCGAATTTCCGATCCGTAACGCCCTGTCCGGATCGACCGGGACGATACCTGACACCCGGTCAGGAGATTCGACGTGAGAGGTCTCGGGACGATCGCGCGGCTCCGGATCCGCCGGAGGTCGCCGGTCGGTCCGGGCGGGCCGCCGGCCCCAATTCCCCCGGACGCGGAGGCACTTCACCCCGTCCGTTCGGTCCCGGGGTGATGGCGCCGGTCGGTGACCGGTGGATACGCGCCCACCCGGCGCCTCGTCGCGGACTCGAGGGGAGCGCCCCCGCCGTCGGGAGGAATCGCCCCGGGCCGGGCCGGGGGCCGAAGCCGCGACCCGGCCCTCCCGCCCGTCCCCCGGATCTTGAAGAGAATCCCCGTCCCCGATTCCGCGCACGGATATCCGTGCGCGCGAGTATTGACAGTGCGGTTTCGCTGGCGCTGTAGTTCGACTCAGTCACCCCGACCGGTTTCGCCGGTTCTTGCCTGAACGGCACCGGCCACCCGAGCGGCTGCAGACCTTCGTCCGGCCGACCCGTGACGCCCCCACCCCGGCGCCGACGGCCGCCCCACGTGCCACACACCGTCGACCCCACCGATCGGGTCCCCCGTACCCACCCCACCCCCGCTGGACCACGCCCTTGCCGGGCCGTGGTTCGACGGCACCGGTTGACACACCCCCTCAGGAGAAGACCATGGACGACTCTTCCCACACCCCCTCCGAGATCAGCCGCCGGAGGGTCGTACAGCTGCTGGGCGCCGGCGCGGTGATGGCCACCGCCGGTACCACCATGACCGGCACCACCGCGGCGGCGCACTCCGGCGCCTGGTCGGGGCTGGTGGCGGCGGTTCTGGACGAAACCGATGCGGAGACCAACGCCCGCGGGCTGAGGACGCTGCTGGAGAACGCCGGTTTCGCCGTGATCACCCTGAACCCGAACCAGGGAGTGCGCTACCAGGCCGCGCCGTCCCCGCAGCCCCCGGCGGTCGCGGCGGTCGCGGCGACCGCGAACGGTGTGCAGGAGGTGGCCCTGGTCGCCTTCGGCAGCTTCGCCGGCACCCTGTCCTCGTACTCCACCTTCGAGACGGGTCAGCGCGCGTCGCTGCAGGACTTCGTCAAGGCCGGCGGAGTGGTCCTCGACCTCGCCCAGCCCGACCGGCCCGGTTCCGGCGTTCCCTACCTGCCGGTCTTCGATTACCAGTACGACGCGGTCCCGATGCACGCGGTGCGCACCGACTACGACTCCAACACGATCTACCCGGTGGACACCAACCACCCGCTGGTGAAGCCTCTGGCGGTGTCCACGGCAGCGGCCACCAGTGGCCAGGTGCTCACCGGCCGGCGGACCCGGCGCAGCGACGGGGGATACGAGAAGAAGCTCTGGACCAGTTGGGAGTCGCTGGGGGCCTGGGCCGAGATGCGCGTGCTCCTGTCCTGCGTGCCGGGGACGACGGGCTTCCCGGCGGCCCTGGTGGAGGGCAGACACGAGAAGGGCAGATATCTGGTCTCCAGCCTCACCATCGACAAGTGCTACGCGGCGGACGGCACCACGCCGGTCGAGTCCGCCGCCGCCGTCGAGGACAGCCACACGTTCTTCAACGCCCTGACGGGATACGTGCAGAAGGTGCGGGCTTCGAGCGCGCCCGGCGTGTCCACCACCCCGTCGCCCAAGGCGGGTCCGCTCGTCGGCGACGTGGACGAGACCACGGCCCGGATCTGGGCACGGCCGGGTGTGAACCGGACGGCCTACCCGACCTGGAAGTGCCAGGTGAGCGGCGGGGCCGTGAACCAACCCGCCGACCGGACCGTCACGGCCGCCAACGACGAGACCGTTCTGTTCGACGTGACGGGTCTGACGCCGGACACGGACTACACCTTCACCATCACCTGTACGACCCCCGACGCCCCTTCCGTCCCGCTGACCGGGAAGTTCAGGACCGCGCCGGTGGCGACCGCGGCCACCAAGGTCACCCTGGGCGTGGGCTCCTGCGCACACAGCATCTCGAACCCCGTGTGGGCGCGGATCATCGAGAACGGCTGCGAGGGCTTCGTCATGCTCGGCGACACCCCGTACGCCGACCGGGGGCTCAGCTTCAAGGGCGGCACTCCCCCCACGGACACCGAGGTCCTGACCAAGGCGCGCAGGACCCACCGGGAGTTCCTGGCCGCGCCCGGAATCGACAACCTGGTCAGGTCGATGCCGGTCTGGGGGACGTGGGACGACCACGACTACGGCGCCAACGGCTCCGACGGCACCTTCGTGAAGAAGGACCTGTTCCGCCAGGTGTTCGTCGACTACCGCGCCAACGCCTCCTTCGGTCACGCCACCAACGGGACCCAGGCGGTGACCGGCCGGGGTCCCGGTGAGGGCATCTACACGTCCTTCCGGCGCGGCCCGGTCGAGGTGTTCCTCATCGACCCGCGGTGGTTCTCCAACTCGGGTTCGAACCCGCGGGTCTGCATGGGGAGCGTCCAGAAGGACTGGCTGTTCGGGAAGCTGAAGGCGAGCACCGCCAAGTTCAAGGTCCTCGCTTCGGGAATGACCTGGTACGACAAGGCCGGCCCCGAGAGCGACGACTGGTTCACCTACCAGGCCGAGCGGGCCGAGTTGTTCAAGCACATCAGGGACAACAACATCAAGGGCTGCGTCCTGCTCAGCGGGGACATCCACGTCTCCCGCACCCTGAAGAACCACGGGGACCCGAACGTCGGTTATGACCTGTGGGAGTTCGTCGTCAGCCCGCTGCACGACAAGACGGCCGCCGACGTGCACCACGTGGGCACCCCCCCTGTCGGTCTCGTGGACAAGGTCGCCGAACCCCGTACCTTCCTCAAGCTGGAGGCCGACACCAGCACCGCCACGCAGGCGAAGCTGACCGCCACCTGGATCAACGCAGCCGGTAAGGCCGTCATCGGCCCCCTCGTGCTCACCGCGGCCCAACTCGGTTACTGAGAGCCGTACCTGAGCTGACGGCCGACACCACCGTGACGCCGGCCGCGCTCACCGCCAAGTGGATCAACCGGGACGGTGCGGTGCTGCACACGCAGACGCACATCATCACCGAGCTCACCCGCGCCTGACACCCCGGTCGGCGCGGGATCGCGGGGCGACCGCGGTCCCGCGCCGACCACCCGGACCCTCCGGATCGACAGTCAAGGAGAGACCCCCATGCTCCGCAACGGCCTGGAACCCTGGCACCTCATCGTCGTGCTCGCCGTGATCGTGCTGCTCTTCGGCTCGAAGAAGCTCCCCGAGGCCGCGCGCGGGCTCGGCAAGTCCCTGCGCATCCTGAAGGCCGAGACCAGGGCCCTGCACGAGGACACCCCGCCCGACCCCGCACCCGACACCCCCGCAGACATTTCCCAGACCGCCCCCACGGCCCACACCGCCCCGGAAACCACCACCCCGGCCATCCCCCCGCCCAGAACCGACGCACCTGCCGGCGGCCGCACCACACCCAGCGCCTCCCACTCGCACACCCCCTCCTGACCGGATCCCCACACCCGGGCGCGGCCCCTCGGCCGCGCCCGGCCTCGAAGCCCGGCCGCCGGTTCGGCGGACCGGGCGTCCCCGTGCGGCCGCGCCCCCGCTCCGCCGACCCGCGCCGGGATGGCTACCGTGGACGCAGAGACCGAGATCCTTCCCGCCCGGGAAGGCCGCGGGCAGGACGGGAGCCGGTTGTGGACGACCTCGGTGACGGCACGGCCCTCCTCGGCGTGCACGGCGTCGCGTTCGCGGGCCGGGACGGCGAGCTGCGGGCGCTGCTCTCCGCGGTGTCCGGGCTGCGTCCGGCGGTGGTGCTGGTGGAGGGCGAGGCGGGGATCGGCAAGTCGCGGCTGGTCGCGGAGGCGTCGGCGGTGCTGCGCGCGCAGGGTCTGCGGGTGCTGGTCGGCGGGTGTCATCCGTTGCGGGAGCCGCTGGCGTACGGCCCGGTGATCGACGCGCTGCGCCGGGTCGGGCCGTGGTTGCCGCCGGTGGGGCGGCTGGGTGCCTCGGCGGGCGTGCTGGCGCCGCTGCTGCCGGACCTCGCCGGTGCGCTGCCCGAGCCGCCGCCCGCGCTGCCGCCGGAGGTCTCGGTGTCCGGAGCCGGACGGTTCTGGGTGGTCTCGGCGGTGCGGACGGTGCTGGAGGCGGTGGCGCCGGCGGTCCTGGTGGTGGAGGACGTGCACTGGGCGGACGAGGCGACCCGGGAGCTGCTGCTGTTGCTGGCCCGGGACATGCCGGGCGACGTCGCGTTGGTGCTCACCTACCGGGGGGAGGAGCTGCCGGGCGGGCGGCCGGTGCTGGGGGTGCCGTTCAGGCGTCCGCCGGGCACGGGCGGGGCGGAGGTCCGGCTCGGTCCGTTGGGTGAGGCGGAGCTGAGGACGATGGCGCGGGAGGTGCTGGGCGGCGATCCGGCACCGGCCCTGGTGCGGACCCTGCTGGAACGCAGCGGTGGTCTGCCGCTGGTGATCGAGGAGGACCTGATCACCCTCGCACGGTCACCGGACGGGGCGGACACGGCGGTCCTGCGGGTGCCCCGCAGCCTCGGCGAGGTGCTGGCGGACCGGACCGGACGGCTGGGCCCCGACGCGGCGGCCCTGGTCGACGCCGCGGCCGTGCTGTCCGTCCCGGCAGGGACCGGGCTGCTCGCCGAAGCCGCCGGGCTGGACGAGGAGCGGGGCGACGCTGCACTCGTGGAGGCGCTCGACGCCGCGGTGCTGCGGCAGGTCGGTCCGGACACCTACGGATTCGCGCACGTCCTGGCCCAGGAGGCGGTCTACGCCGCCCTCCCGGGGCCGGTGCGCAACCGGACCCATCGGCGGGTCCTGGAGACGCTGCTGGCCCAGGACCCGCCGCCGCTGGTGCAGATCGCCCACCACACCCGTGCGCTGGGGGACCGGAAGGCCTGGCTGCCCCGCGCCCGGGCCGCCGCCGACCAGGCCACCGCGGTCGGTGACACGGGTACCGCCGCCACGCTGCTGAACGAGATCATCGACCAGCCCGACCTCACCCCGCGGGAGCTCGCCCATGCTGCCTGGGCGCTCTCCTACACGGCCTCGGTCGGCACCGAGGCCGCCACCACGGTCAGGATCCTGCGCAGGATCCTGACCGTGGCCGGTCTGCCCGAGGAGGTGCGCGGCCGGATCAGGACGAGCCTCGGCGGGCTGCTGATCTACCAGGTCGGAGACCTGGCGGGCGAGCAGGAGATCGTGACCGCCCTGGCGGAGGTGGGCGACAGCACCCCGGTCACCTCGGCCCGGATCCTGAGCTACCTGGGCCTGTCGCAGACCGACCGTTTCACGCTCGCCGAGCAGCGGGCCCTCGTCCGGCGCGGCTACGATCTGCTGGCCGGAGCCGAGAGCCGCAACGCCCGGCCGATCATGGACGTCGCCGGAATCTTCCTGCGGGGCGTGGTGGCGGACCCGGCCCTCCCGGAGGTCCTGGCGGCGCTGCCCCGCGACGGCGAGGTGCCCGTGCTCCAGGCCACGGCCTTCAGCGTCTGCAGCATCGCCGAGACCTGGCTCTGCGTCGGGCACGACACGTGGTCCGCCGGCGCCGTCGAGGAGTTGCGGGCCATGGCACCGCGCACCCACCTGCCCATGCTGGACCCCTACCTGGACACCTTCCGGGTCGTGCTCGACTGGCACTCCGGGCACTGGGACGAGGCCGAGCGCGGACTGGCGGCCCTCCACGACCGTCACCCGGACAACCCCCTGCGGTCCGGCGGGTTGCTGGCGGCGGTGCGGGGTCTCACCGCCGCCGCCCGGGGTCTGACCGCGCAGGCGGCCGCGGTGTTCGACGCCGCGCTCACGCGGGGACTGCACCTGGACCTGTTCGGCGCCGCCGCCGGCCGGGCCAGGCTCCACCTCGCCCGCAGCGACCCCCAGGCCGCCTGGCGGACCCTGACCGACCCGCTCGACTTCCTGACGTTCCTCGACCGCAAGGAGGCCTGGGGCTACGCCTGGGACCTCGTCCCCACCGCCGTCGAAACCCTCCTCGCCCTCGACCGCGCCGACGAGGCCCGCGGCCTGACCGAACGCCACGCCACCGCCGCCGAAGGCCGCGACGCGCCCGGCGCCGACGCCGAACAGCACCACTGCCGTGGCCTGTTGCTGGCCGGCACCGACCCGGACGCCGCGACGGCGGCCTTCGACCTCGCCGCAGCGCGGTGGAGCGACATCGACCGCCCCTACCGGGCCGCCCTCGCCGCCGAACGCGCCGCCCGCACCCGCACCGACCCCGGTGAGACGGAGACCCGCCTCACCGGCCCGATCGCCGCCTTCGAGCGCCTCGGCGCCACCTCCGACGCGGCCCGCTGCCACCGAGGGCTCCGCGAACTCGGCCGGCAGACCCCCAACCCGCGCGGCCGGGCCGGCTACGGCGACCGGCTCTCCCCTCGCGAGGAACAGATCCGCGACCTCCTCACCACCGGCGCCACCAACAAGGACATCGCCGCCGCCCTGTTCCTCTCCACCCGCACCGTCGAGAACCACGTCGCCCGCGTCCTCGCCAAACTCCGCACCACCCGCGCCGACCTCACCGACGGGCAGGTCTGAGCCGACCGGTCTGCCGACGGCCCCCCGTACGGATCCCGCGCGCTCCTTGAGCGGAACACGGGGCCGTCGTGAGGGTCGTCGGCAGGCCGGTCGGTCACCGGTACGCCCGTGCCTCGGCAGGAGCTCAGGGGAAGGGGAGCGTGCGGGCGAAGACGGTGACGAGCACCAGCACGGCGGGGAAGAGGGCGAGGAACATGGCGAACGTGTACCCCATGATGTCGCGCGCCTTGAGCCCCAGGACGGCGAGCGTGGGCAGCATCCAGAACGGTTGCAGCAGGTTGGCACTGGCCTCGCCGAGGTCGTACACGACGACCATCCAGCCCTGGTTGACCTGGAGTTGGTTGGCCGCCTCCAGGACGTAGGGGGCCTCGATCACCCACTTGCTGCCACCGCTGGGCACGAACACCCCGAGGACGCAGCTGTAGACCGCGATCATGGCCGGGTAGAAGAACTCGTTCGACACCGACACCAGCCAGCCGGCGATGGTCTTGTGCAGACCGGTGTAGGCGATCATCCCGAAGATGCCGCCGTACAGCGGGAACTGGAGCAGGATGCCGGAGACCGCGGGCGTGCCGTCCTTGACGGCGCGGGCGAGGTTCGCCGGCCGCCAGTGCAGGACGAGCGCCAGCAGGATGAGGATCAGGTTGATGGTGTTCAGGTCGAGCGCGTCGAGCGGGCTGCCACCGGAGTTCGCGAAGCGCCGGACGAGGTACCAGGCCCCGAGCGCGAACAGCAGGACCGTGAAGACCGGGCTGTACTCGATCCACTCGCCCGGCCTGGTCCGCCGGCTGTCGCGGCGCTGCCGGTCGAGACCGGGTCCCAGGTCGATGCCGAGCTGCTCCGCGGTCTTCGCGCGTTCCGGTGAGGGGGCCAGGAACCAGGCCATGCCCACACCGATGACGAAGATGACCGCCGTGGCCACGACGCCCTGCCACAGGAAGATGGTCTCGGTGAGGGGGATCAGCCCGCTGCCCCGGCCCTCGGCGATGACCTTCTGCACGGCCGCCGGGCTCGACGTGGCGCTGGCCACCTGCAACGCGGCCGACCCGGACAGTCCCTGGGCCCACACCGTGCCGAGGCCGAGGAAGGCCATCGCGCCGAGTGCGCGGTAGTCCACGCCGGGGACCCGGCGGGCGACCTCCTTGGCGAGGATCGCGGTGAAGATCAGGCTGAACGCCCAGTTCGCGTAGGAGGTGAGCATGGCGACGGCGGCGGTGAACGCGACGGCGCCGCGCGGGGTCCGGGGCAGCGCCGCCATCCGCGCGATCAGGCGCCCGACCGGCGGGGAGGCCGCCACCGCGTAGCCGGCGATCACGATCATGGCCATCTGCAGGGTGAAGGTGATGAGGGACCAGAATCCCTGGCCCCAGGCGTCGACCAGGCCGTACCCGCTCGTCGCCCCGGGTTTGTCCGGAACACCGAGCAGGTCCTCCCCGGACACCAGTCCGAGAGCGAAGATCAGGAACGTCCCCACCAGGACGAAGCCCAGTGCGTCGGGCAGCCATTTCTCGGTGAAGGCCGTGAAGCGGAGTGCAAGCCGGGCGAGCCAGTTCTCGCCGGTTCCCGTCGTCGGACCGGGAGGCTCGGGCGCGGTCGTCGTCATCGGATCCTCGCTCTCACTCCCCGGATAGGTGGCACCTGTGCCGGGCCGGTGCGGGGAGTGCGGCCGATCCTGCGTCGCCGCGGCTTCCGGGGTCAATGGTGACGAGGGTCACACCCGACCCGGGTCAGGTGTGGACGTCGGCCGCGACCGCGCCTCGATGCCCAGAACGTCTCCTACGGCACGGTGTACGCGCGCCTGGAACGGTTGCGGCGGGCTGCCGGAGGTCCAGTACGCGGGGTACCTCACAGGGGCTTCGACATCGTGCTCCTGGTGCTGAGTGACGCCCCGCCGGCCGCTACCGCCTCAACCCGGCCTGCCGTGGCTCCGGGATGCGCGGGGCAGCCGGTCGGGGGCCTCCCGGCTCGACGGATCGGACGGTGTCCGGCGCCGGAGCTCCGCGCAACTCCCCGGCGGTGGACCGGAGTACGGCGAGCAGGGCGAGCAGCATCAGCATGCCGTGGGCCGGCATCGACAGGTACGGTGCCACGGCGGGGGCGATGAACGTGAGGTAGCTGCCGAGGGACGACGCCTGCACCAGGAGCGGTAGATGCCAGAGCCGACGGGGGCGGTGGGAGGCGACGATCACACTGAGCACGTCGGCGACGTAGAAGTAGCGCTCGTGCATGGACGGCAGCAGGAACGGCACCGCGATCGCGGAGGTGGTGGCCAGCAGGAGGACCGTGGTGTGGGTGAGCCGCGGTCGTCCGTCCCGCTCCACCGCTCCGCCGGACCGCCGGACGGACCGCACGGCCAGCCCGACCAGGACCAGCACCGTCGCACCCGCGATCAGGACGCCGATGCTCCGTACGGCGCCCTCCGCGGTCTGCGGCACGGAGACGAACTGGTAGACGGACGGCGCGTTGAGCGTGAGTTGCGTGTACGCGCCCGTCTGCCGGGTGTACACCGTCAGCAGTTTCCACGGGTCGGCGCCGAGCAGGAGGGCGGGGATGTCGAGCGCCAGGCAGACCGCCGGAACGGCCAGCAGGCTCGGCCAGGGGATCCGCTTCACCAGGACGAGTATCAGCAGCAGGGGGAAGAGGAAGACCGCCTGGAGTTTGAACGCCAGCGCGATCCCGAAGAACGCGCCCGCCCACCAGGGCCGGTCCCGGAGCAGGTGGTACAGGCCGCCGACCAGGAAGGTCGTGAAGATCGCGTCGGCCTGGCCCCACCAACCGCTGTTGATGACGACGGTGGGGAGGAGGAGAACGACCACCGCCGCTCCGAGGGCGGGCCGGAGCCGCCGGGGCCGGCGCAGGGCGACGATGCGGAACGTGTACGACGCCAGCGCCAGGTCGAACAGGATCGAGGCCCACTTGATGCTCGCCAGCGCCGGCACCGGCAGATAGGTCAGCGCGGCCATGACGTAGAGGTACGGGGCGTTGTAGTCGGAGAACTCCATGTCGCTGAGGGCGGCGAACCCGCCGTTCTCCGCGATGTACCGGTACCAGGGGCCGAGGAAGTAGAAGTAGTCCGACGACTCGCCGTCCAGGAGGAGGATCCTGAACAGGAGTGCGGCCCCCACC
Organism: Streptomyces sp. BE20; assembly: GCF_036322525.1. NCBI lineage: Bacteria > Bacillati > Actinomycetota > Actinomycetes > Kitasatosporales > Streptomycetaceae > Streptomyces > Streptomyces sp. BE20. Next base: position 11,209 of record NZ_JAQYWW010000848.1, read on the forward strand.
GCCGGTATCGCGGCGAGTGCCAGGACCGTCGGGTCGGTCGCGCGACGGCGTGGGTCGGTGGTCGAGTCGGACATCGGACTCCGTTCGGGTCGGCGCGGTGCCTTGTGCGGCGTGTGCGGGCAGGGAGAGGGGGCACGTCGCGAGTCCGGACGCTGTCCCACCCGGACCGCGGGGTGAGGGCGGAGTGGACCGGGGCCAGGTCCGTATGCCCCGGCCTGTCGCGTCCGTCGTCCCGCCCCGCCCGGTCACGAGGTCGGTCGGTGGACGGGTCTCATGCCCTTCTGCGGGTCCTGCGGGCGGCGTTCCTCCGAGGTGTGGCCCTGACCGGGCTCCCGGCGGCCCTCGGCCGGCCGCGGGAGTGCCTGCCTGTCGCTCGTGAGGGTGTCGTCATCGACGACGAGCCCCGCCCCCCTGTGGCCTGCCCGCCCGTACCGGGCGGCGAATATGACGACACGCCGGTGGTGCTCCCCGGGGGGTAGGAGCACCACCGGGTGCTACTAAGTAGCTTAGCGGATAGCGGGGGATTCCTTCGGCGCCGAGGGCGACGGGACGGCTGCGCAGGCGGTCGCCGGGGTCGGCGGCCCGGATGTCGGCCGGTTGCTCGGTGGCGAGCCGCCCGGGGCCTGCCCCGGGGGGCGTGTCGTTGCCGCCGAGGGCGGTGGGGGCGGCGGCTGGGGACAGGGCGGCCAAGGAGGGGCCGGCGGTCCGGGTGAGGGGCCTCGCGCGCGATCCTCCGTCGTCGGTCGCGGGCGCTCGCGATGCTCCGGGAGCCTCGCTCGACCCGGGGCCGGGCGCGGAAGTCCTCTGAACGGAGGAGCGCGGTCATCGCGTGGTGTGCCCGGCACCCTCACGCCGTTGTGAGGTGCGGCACGCCCGGGAGCGCGTGGCTCAGCCGGCGATGGAACAGCAGGCGAACAGGAACGGCATCATCGGCGCGGCGAGCGCGAGGGCCGCGACGGACGTCCAGGCGAGCGGGTGCGGGGGCTTGCCCGGGTGCAGGAGGCGCGTCACCCGGGCGACGACCGCCGAGCCGTTCGCGCCGAGGCCGAAGCCGGGTACCTGGCCGGCGGCGACCTCGCACATGGCGCCGGCCAGGGTGCGCGGCGGGTGGGCGAGGACCGCGCGGTCGTCGGCCACCATCTCCAGCAGGGTGGCGATCTCGGCGCGGGCACCGATCGCGAGCGGCAGGCCGGGAAAGGCGCGGGTGAACGCGCCGGTGGCCCCGGTGACCAGGTGGTGGCGGCCGCTCAGGTGGGCCCGTTCGTGGGCGAGTACGGCCTGGAGCTGGGGCGGGGTGAGCGCCTTGAGGGCGCCGCTGGTGAGGACGATCCGGCGGGATCGCCCCGGCAGGCAGTAGACCGCGGGCGTGCCGTGGTCCAGCACGGTGGCGGCGAGGCCGGGATCGCGCCGAGCCACCAGATCGAGCATCGCGCCGTGCCGGCGGCGGTGACGCCTTGCGTGCAGCACGACGGCGGCGAACCAGCCGACCGGCCACAGGGCGACGACCAGTGGGGCGGCCATCTGCGCGGAGTGGACCGCGATCCCCCGGCCGGCCGCCCCGGCGATGCCGCAGGCGTGGAGAAGCCGGAGCACTCCCCGGTGCAGGTGTACCTCCGGCACGACGAGGTGATGCACCACGAGGGCCAGGGAGGCGATGAAGGACACCATCAGGCCGAGCCAGAGGGCGACGGCCAGCCCGGGTGCGCGGTACGGCCATCGGGCCCGTCGGAGCAGTCGGGGGACGCCCAGCCCGACGAGCAGGGTGTAGGCGGCGAGGAGCGCGGCCGAGATCACGGCTGGTCCGGCACCGGTTTCGCGTCGAGCAGGCCGCGGATCACCTCAAGCTCGTCGGAGGAGATCTCCTCGATGAAGTGGGCCAGCGCCGCCGGGCGGTCCCGGCTGGAGCCGAGCGCCTCCTGCATCAGCGCGGCGGTGTACTCCTCGCGGCCGAGGGCCGGCCGGTAGAGCCAGGCCCGGCCCTGCTTCTCGCGGGTGAGGATGCCCTTCCCGTGCAGGATGTCGGCGACGGTCATCACCGTGGTGTAGGCGACGGGGCGCTGCCGGTTGATGTCGTCGACGACCTCCCGCACCGTGGCGGGTCGGTTCCACGTCCACAGGCGGTCCATGATCTCCGCCTCCAGGTCACCCAACCGACGCACAGCCTGCCCACTTCCCCGAGGATCCCGTTGGTAGCCCCCCATGCTAGACCGCGAAGTCCCTGCGGTGGGATGCCGGGAGACGCGGCGGTCGTCCGGCGGTGCTGCCGAGGTCCGGGGGGTTGCGGAACCCACCCACCAATCTACTAAGTTTATTCGCACTTGTTGTGGGCCGTGCCCGCGGCGGGTTCTGCGCCCGCACTCGCGCGGGCGCATCACACACGTCGGAGGAGCGCGCCGAACGATGGGATCGCACCGCAAGCCGAACCCGCCGAGTCGGGCCCGGATGGCCGTCCTGACGACTGCGATGGCCGGCACCGCGGCCCTGGCTTCCACCGTCAGTGCCCACGCCGAGCCGGCGCCCTCGCCCGACGCGGTCAAGGCCCGGGTCGACGCGCTGAACGAGGAGGCCGAGGCGTCGATCGAGAAGTACAACGGCTTCAAGGAGAAGCAGCAACAGCTCCGGACCGGGGCCGACCGGATACAGGAGCGGGTCGCCGACGGGCAGACCAGGCTGAACGAGCTCAGGACCGAACTCGGTGTACTGGCCGGCGAGCAGTACCGCAACGGTGGGGTCGACCCCGCGGTCCAGCTCATGTTCAGTTCCAGCCCCGACTCCTACCTCACCCAGGCCTCGATGCAGGGCCAGGTGGCCACCTCGCAGACCGAACTGCTGAAGCAACTCCAGGGCGAGCAGCGTCGTCTTGACCAGGACCGCACGGAAGCCGCCGCCTCCCTCGCCCAGCTGGAGGTTACCGACGCCGCGCTGGCCGCGGAGAAGAAGGGGATCCAGAACAAACTCGCGCAGGCCCAGGCGCTGCTCAACAAGCTCAGCGCGGCGGACCGGGCCAAGGTCAACGCCCAGGAGGCCGCCGCCCGCGCCTCCCGGGTCAGTGGTCGCAGTGAGCCGGCGCCCGCCTATCAGGGCCCGGTCACGGGTCGTGCCGCGGAAGCGCTCAAGTTCGCCTACGCCCAGCTCGGCAAGCCCTACGTGTGGGGTGCCACGGGTCCTTCGGGCTTCGACTGCTCCGGCCTGACCGGCGCGGCGTGGAAGGCGGCAGGGGTCTCCCTCCCGCGGGTCTCCCAGGCGCAGTGGAACGCCGGCCGGCGCATCGCCCGGGCCGACCTCCAGCCCGGCGACCTGGTCTACTTCTACGCCGATCTGCACCACGTGGGTATCTACATCGGCGACGGCAAGATGATCCACGCACCCCGCACCGGCAAGAACGTCGAGATCCTCCCGATCGACAGCATGGACGGCCCGGTCATGGGCGGCACGCGCCACTGAACCCGTCGCGTCGTAGGGTCCGATTCGATCTGCCGCTAACCCGAGCAGGTCGTCATCGACCTGAGGCCACGGGCGGTGGCGCCCGGAGGACCCTCGGCGTCGTCGGGGCTGCCCCGGCGGCCGACGACGGGCGGCACGGGGCCGTGACGGCGGCGACGCCTGGTCACCGCCGTTTCACGCACCCGGGGCCGTCACACGCCCTCGGGCTTCCATTCCTGGCTTGCGCCGCCACCGGCGGGCGACTGGACGATCGCGGCGCCGTTGGTGGTGGACCCGCTCCGCACGTCCGCGCAGAGCCCGCTCCTGACGTTGACCAGGCGGTAGTAGCCGCCGGTGCCCGCCGGAACGAGCCGCCACCACTGGTTGCCGCTGTTGGTGTCCGACCACTGGTCGAGGGCCTTGCCGACGGTGCCGGAGGCGCCCGGGTCATCCAGAACCTTGCCGCTCCTGACGCTGGACAGGCGGAAGGAGCCGTCGTGGTCCGGCAGCAGCCTCCACCTCTGGTTGGTACTGCCGGACCAGGTGTACTGGATGACCGGGGCGCCGTCGGTGGTGGCGCCTCCGAAGACGTCCATGACCAGGCCGCTGTTGCGGTTCACCAGCTTGAACTCGCCGGTGAGCAGCCCGACGGTGAGCGTGGTGCCGGTGCCGGCGGTCAGCGACACGACCCGGGCGTGGTTGCCGAGCGGCGAGGCGGCGACCCTCGCGCCGGTGCTGACGGAGGTGATGCCGCGCCGGCAGATGAACGTGATGTCCTGGTCGACGGCGGAGGTGAGATGGACGGTGGCCGTGCGGGCGGCGGTGTCCCACGACAGCGACCGGACGGTGATGCGGTTGCGGCCGCGGACACCCCTGATGCTGCCCTTCGCCAGCTGGTCGGGCAGAGCGGGGAGGATCTCCAGGACACCGGGGCGCGAGTAGACCAGCGCTTCACCGAGGATGCCGGGGAGGGCGTTGGCGGCGTCGCAGTTGTAGGTTTCGAGGCCGGGGTTGTGGGAGGTCATCAGCGACCGGAAGACCATGTTCCTGCCGTAGATCTTCAGCAGGTTGGCGTAGACCCCGGGGCCGTCCTTGAGGCGGGCGCGGGCCAGCGCGCGGTGCAGGCTGCCGTGGGCCGAGTAGTTCTCGTCCCCGCGCTTGTCCAGGGCGGTGCGGGCGTACGTGACCAGGTCGGGCCGGTCCTCGGGATTGATCTCGTGCAGCGGCCAGGCGCCGTGCAGGTGCGAGATGTGCCGGTGGTTGTAGCGGTCGGTCAGCCCCGGCCAGGACCACTCGGCGAGCGCCCCGTCACCGTTGACGGTGTAGTCGGGCAACTTGGCCAGCAGAGCGGTCCAACGGGCTACGCCCTTGCCTGCGCCCTGTTCGAGACCGAGGGTGTTGGCCGCGTCGATGGCGGCCCGCAGGGCGTGTCTGCCGGCCATGATGTCGGCGGTGGCGTTGACGGCGAAGTACCTGCCCGTGCTGGTCGGGCTGTTCTCCATGGAGAAGGAGGGCACGAAGACGGCCTTGCCGTTCGAGTCCGTGCGGGTGAGGAAGTCCTCGTAGAACAGTGCCAGCTCCATCAGCGCGGGGCCCAGCTTGTCCCGCAGGAAGGCGGCGTCGCCGGTGACCTCGTAGTGCTCCAGCAGCGGGTAGAGCAGCCAGTCGGCGCCGCCGGTCCACACCTGGCCGGGGAAGCCGACGTCGTCGAAGTGCAGCATGCGCCCGTGCTCGCCGTCGGTGCGGGACGGGGCGAGGAATCCGCGGGCGCCGTAGAGGTTGGTGGCGTTCCTGCGCCAGTCGGCGAGCTGGCCCAGGACGAGGTCGAAGTAGCCCTGCATGGCGTCGCCCAGGTCGAGGATGTTGCCCCCGGCCACCTGGAGGTTGATGTTGGCGTCGGTGGTGATGTCGTCGGCCCAGGCACCGCTCCAGGTACCGCTCCAGATTCCGGTCAGGCGCGGCGGGAGGACGCCGCTGGAGCTGATGAACAGGTAGCGGCCGGAGTCGTACATCCGCTCCATCAGCGCGACGTCGACGACCGAGGTGTTGGTGTTCTGCCGGGCGATCAGGTCGCTGGTGGTCAGCCGGCGGTCGGCGGCCGAGACGTTCAGGTCGAGGGCGGAGCGGTCGTACATGACCTGGTGCCTCGGCGCGTGGCGGCCCAGCAGGGTGGCGTAGTCGGCCGTCAGCCCCGCCAGGGCCGTCTGCAGGGGCCGGGAGTTCCAGCCGGTGGACGTCTCGTACCGGCCGAGTTTGGTCAGCAGCAGCACCTTGGTGGCCCTCGCGACCACCAGGGTCTGCCCGTCGGCGGTGACCGAGGCGTTGCTGCCGGAGACGACGACCCGGGTGACACCCTCGTAACCGTAGGCGCCGCCGGACGGGTAGGTGCCGCGCAGGTTGAGATGGCCCTCGCCGTTCGTGACCGTGGCGGTGGTGGCGAAGGAGACACTGGCCGGCACGTCCTCAAGGGCGGTACTGACGCTGAGGGTGGTGTCGACGGTACGGCCGGTGGCCGGCAGCAGCTCGTGGACGATGACCCGGTCGGCGCGGGAGACGAAGACGCGGCGCTTCCAGGGGCCGTAGCCGTCGGCCCAAGTGTGGGTGACCTCGCCGGTCCGGAAGTCGGTGATGCGGGCGAAGTCGTTGACCGTCGTCATGCCCGGCGTGTTCAGCCGTAGCTCGTAACCGGGGTGGAAGGTCTGCGTCCAACGCAGCCTCCAGCCGTTCGCGAAGGTCGACGAGGCTCCCGCGTAGTCGCCGGCGAGCGCCTTGTCCCGGGCCGCCTCCAGCCGGCCGGAGATCACCGGCGGCATGACGTCCCGGGTGCCGTTGGGCAGCACCAGCCGGTGGTGGTTGAGGACCATCTTCTCCAGGGCGGGTGCCCCGTAGTAGACGGCCCCGTACTCGCCGTTGCCGCTCAGGAAGCCGTCGGTCCAGGCCGACGCTGCGGTGCCGTCCCAGATGCCGCGATCGGGCAGGGTGACCTGGGGCGGCACGGCCGCGGCGGCCCGGGGGGTGAGGAGGGAGGAGGGCACGGCCGTGGCGCCGGCCACCAGAGCGGCGGCGGTGAGGAAGTGACGACGGTTGAGGGGAAGGTCGGGCAGGGACATGGGTCGACTCCGATGTCGAACGATGGGGGCGAGGCCACCGGGCCGGTGTGGGTGGGGCAGCCCGGTGGCGCGCCGGAGGCGGCGAGACCTGCCACCCCCGCATCAAGGGGCGGCCGCGCGGCCGGGGCTACGCCCGGACCGTGTAGGCCTGTTGCTGCGCGGGGTCGACGACGTCGGGGCTGCCGAACGCACGACCCCACGCAGTTGATCCCGCGTCCCGCCATGACAGGGGGACATGGGATGAATTAACGAGGATGACATTCGGCCTTGTCTAGAGCCCGGACCGAAGAATCTTGAACTTGGTAGCTTCTACATGGGCTTTCAAGGGAAGTGCGGCTTCCGAGGTGGCGCGAAGACGTGCCGTGCTTCTCGGTGATGGCGCGCATTGATTGGGTGTCTGGTTCCGAGGAAGATCCGGATCAAGGGCATTGCACTGACGAAGCCGACCTCTCGCGGAGGGGCATCGCCCGGTTCGATCGATGTCGGGTGAGAGCCCGTGTGCTGTCCGGGGCCACGGGACGTCCCGCGAACGCAGAAGGCCCCCTCAGGAAGGCCGTCCTCGGCCTTCCTGAGGGGGAGTCGCGGGTGGGGGCTCTCCGTCCCGCTCTGTTGCCGGACCGTCCCCGGCAGGGTTCCGAGGTGCGGGCCGCCCGCACCTCGGCAGGTGGTGCGGACGCTCGCCGCTACCGGGTCACTCGACGGTCCACTTCTGGAGGGCGGTGCCCGAGGCGGCCCGCTGGGTGATCAGGGCGCCGTCGGCGGTCGAGGCCGCGGTGAGCAGGAACTTGGTCTTGGCCGAGGTGATGGTGTGGCCGCCGTTCACCGGGGTGACGATCCAGCGCTGGTTGGGGTTGCCGGTGCAGGTCCACTGGATGATCTTTGCGCCGGCGCTGGTGAATCCGCGGTTCACATCGGCGCAGAGCCCGGAGGCCTGGTTGACGAGCGCGTAGGTCCCGTCGTTGTAGCGAGTGAAGGACCACTTCTGGTCGGAGCCGCCGTCCGTGGTCGCGGTGGTGAGCTGGGTACCGGAAGCCGTGGCGGAAGTCAGGGCCTTGCCGCCGGTGGTGAGGGTGTGGACACCCTCCAGGCCGCTGCCGGCCGTGTTGGCCCAGGGGACGCCCGGGGCCGGGTAGAACCCGATGCCGGCGGCGGTCCAGCGCGGGCCGTGCAGGCCCAGGCGCTGGCGGAAGCTGTTCCAGTCCCGGGCGGACTGGGGGCTCCAGCCGACCTCGGCGATGGCGGGCAGTCGGGGGAAGCTCATGAAGTCGGCGTAGTCCCGGGGCGCGGGCCAGCGGGTGCCGGCGTTGGGCAGCGCATTGCTGCCCTCGTAGGCGCGGTCGGCCCAGAGTGCGGCCGCGACGCCGGCGACCTTGTGCGCCGGGACGATGGAGCCGGTGCCGTCGAGCTTGCCGGTGACGGTCTCCGGGTCCCACTCGTAGGAGCGCTGCACCGGCACGTATCCGGACCAGCTCAGGCCGTACGGGGTGGAGGCGTCGTACTTCATGTCGAGGTAGGCGTGGTCGGACGGCGACATGATGAACTTGACGTCCTGGGCGGCTCCGGCCCGGAGGTGGCGGATGCCCAGCGCCTCCTTCGCCGTGCCGATGGTCTCCCGGTCGCTGTCCTCGCCCCAGTACTGGAGGAGGCTGCCGGCGGGGAGGGGGGACTGGCCGAGCTGGTGCCAGCCCATCACGGTCTTCTTCTGCGCGGTGGTCGCGTCGGTGACCGTCTTGACGTAGGAGTCGTACTGCTCCGAGGTGGTGGCCGCGGGGACCTCGTCACCACCGAGGTGGACGTAGGGGCCGGGGGTCAGCTCGGCCACGGCCTTGATGACGGTCTGCAGGAAGTTCTTCGTCGCGTCCTTCTGCTTCTGCTCGCCCAGACAGAAGAGGCTGATCTTGACGTCGAAGCCGGAGTAGGGCTGCGCGTACTTGTCGTCACAGCGCAGTTCGGGCACCGAGGTCTGGGCGGCCCAGGTGTGGCCGGGCCCGTCGATCTCGGGCACGACGGTCATGAAGCGGGAGGCGGCGTAGGAGACGATCTCCTTGTAGTCCGCCGCCGTGTAGTACCAGTCGGTGCCGCCGGTGAAGCCGCTCTGCGTGCTGGCGCCGACCTTGGTGAGGTTCGGCAGGGCGTCGATGGCGATGCGCCAGCCCTGGTCGTCGGTCAGGTGCAGCTGCAACTTGTTGATCTTGTAGGCCGCGGCCTCGTCGATGTAGCGCTTGACCTGGTCGACGGGGAAGAAGCGGCGGGCGACGTCCAGCATCACGCCGCGGTACTCGTAACGGGGCGAGTCGGAGATCTCCGTGGGTGCGACGGTCCACGCCCGGGACTGCTTGGTGCGGGACTCGACCGCGGCGGGGAGCAGCTGGCGAAGGGTCTGCACGCCCCGGAACAGGCCCTGTGCGCCGTATGCCGTGACGACGATGCCGTTCTTCCTGGCCGAGACGGTGTACCCCTCGGCGCCCAGCTCCCTGGGGCCGTTGGGGTCCAGGACGACGGCCTTGTCGGGCGCCTTGGTCGCCTTCACCACCTGGAGGTCGAAGCCCGTCGCGGGAGCGAGGAGCTTCGACAGGTAGGTACCGACCCCCACTGCCGCCGAGTCCTTGGAGAGGACGGCGATCCGGGTCTTGGCGGTGAGGGTGAACTCGCCTCCGGACAGGGCCTGTTGTGAGACGGGTTGCGGCACCACGGCCGCGACGGGGGTGGAGGCCGGCGTGTCGGCGGCGGCGGGGGAGAGCGTCGCCGTGAGCGGGAGGGTGACGGCGGCTGTGGCGAGTACGACGAGGCTTCGGCCTCGCCGGCAGGACCAGCGCATGGCTGACTCCTTCTGTGGGGGAAGGTCAGGAAGCCGCCCGATGAACGGGCGACCGGGAGGCGCGAACCGCGCCGGCGGCGAGGGGATGCGCGGGGCTCGCGCGTCGGGCACCGGACCGCTGGGGGTTCGTTCCGGCCGGCGACCTCGCCCCGCTCCCCGCCGAGAACCTGCCGCGCTGCAGGTTGCTCGTGCCGCATGAGAGCAGAAAATGTGCTTGTAGTTGCTGCAAGCGCGAGTGTTTAAAGCACTTTCGACCATGAAGCTTTCAGTTGGCAGGGTGGGGCGTCAAGTCCTACCCGACCGTAGGTTTCGCCGGGTCCCGGTTCCTCGCCCGTCTGTGCCCCGGATCCCGCGCGGGGTACGGCAACTGACGACCGGTAGGCCGGGCTGTCGGTGCTCCGGACCGTCCGCCCCGATCACGACTTGGTAACGCGCCGGGCTCCGGCGGTCGTTCCGCACTCCTTATTAGGGAAGCGGGATGCGGGAAGCGTTCATGTGCACAGTCGCTGAGGTTTCGTCACGTGGTGGAGGTGGTCCGGTGCGAGCTCTGCCGTATGCCGTGGACTTGCGACGGTTCGGCGCACCGAGCCGGTCCGGCGCCGCCGACGGCGCGGACCGGACGCTGCTCCACGCGCCGGAGGAGGCGGGGACGGTGGTCCCGTCCACCTGCCGTCAGGGCATCTGCGGATCGTGCGAGACCGCGGTCCTCACCGAGTGGCGCCCCGCGGTGCACGGGCACCGCGGGGCGGAGCGGGATCAGGAGGCGTTGGGGCCGCCGGAGCCACCGGCGCCGCCCGTGCGGTCCACGATCACCCGGACCTTCGCCGGGGCGGTCCGGGCGGCCACCCAGCCGGACTCCGAACTACTGCCCTTGGCAAGGTACTTGGCCGATATCTCGATCACCACCAGGGCGTTCTTGTGGCTGAAGCCTTCGGCGACACCGGGGTCCGTGGTGAACTCGGGGAGCACCCCGCCCTTCCCGACCTGCTGGGCGGCGGTCGCGGCGGACGGCCTGGCCGTGGCGGCCGAGGCGGGGTCCCCTGACGCGGATCCCTGCTTGGCCATGCTCTCGGCCGCCTTCAGGCCGGTGCCCCGCCACAGGATCACGGTCCGGTCCGCCCCCGAGGCCACGGCTTTCGCGACCTCGGACTGAGAGGTGGGCTTGGGGATCCGGCCGCGGTAGGCCTCGTCGAAGTCGTCACTGTCCGAGTCGTAGTTCGGGTCGTCCTCGGCCAGCTTCGTCCGGCCGGTCCTGATCCGGGTCACGCCGTCGGCGGGCTTCTGGGAGTTCAGGTCGAGGGTCTGGAAGTCGAGTTCCATCCCGGACTCCGGCACCTTCGTGGGCTGGCCGGACGCGGTGTCGCCCTCGGTCACGATCCCGTAGCCCGGGCCGCGGTCGGCCTCCACGAACTTCTCTTCCGGGCGGCCGGCCTCCGGCTTGGCCGCTCCGGTGCCGGTGGTCGGCTTCTGCGCCCCGTCCGGCTTTGTCGGGCGCTGGGGACTCTCGTCGCGGGTGCCGCCGGACCGTGACGGGCCGCCGCGCTCACCCCCAGCCTCGTCGCCGCCCCGGGCTCCGGCCTCACCGACCCCGACACCCTCGACGCCACCGAACTCTGGAGTGATCGTGAGGCCGCCGAGCACGCCGAGGGCGATCTCGATGCCTTCGTGGACCTTGTCGCCGGTCGTGCGCGGCTTCTGCTCCTGGGGTTCGTCGTGGAACTGGCCCGGGTGCGAGCACGCCGGGCAGTACGCGAAGGCCGGCTGGCCGGCGGCGAGCCCGGCGCCCAGCGTCAGGGACAGGACGGTTGCGAGCTTGACGGCTGTGCGGGCGGTTCTGCGAGTCACGCGGACATCTCCAGGAATTCGGGCCGGCGCAGGGTGCGCCTCGGCCGGGCGGTGATCGGCATGACCCGGTGTCGGTCGTCAGTGAAAGGCGTATCGACCCGTCGCCACCCGTTGAATCGTCAATGTGACGCCACAAGAGAGGTGTTAAGGGGTCGTGACGAAATTCTCGCGAGTCCGACCGGCGGTCCGTCAGCCGATCCGGGGCTCATTGTGGCCCGATGGGCGACGGGCCCGCACACGTACGTTTACCTGTCTCATTACCTGTTTTCCGCTGCCCTCCTTCTGGAGCGATTGCCCGTGAAGCGGTTTTCCGGACACGCATGGTGACGGTCCGTCACGATTGATCGGCGGTCGCTGGTCCGACTTGACGATCGCGTCGCCGTGGAGATCTCATATGGCATACGGTCCGGACGGGAAATTCGTGGGCTGGTCGGGCGATTCTCCGGGAGAAATCCCTGCGCATTTCGACCGGGCGCATCATCGAGTTTCGCATACCCGGCTCAGGCGTTCCGGCGGAGCCGGGCCGGGTCTTCCCCCGCTCGTCCTCGGAAGCCGAACCACGCGATCCGCGGACGGTCCCGGCCTTCGCTTTCCGCAGGAGCGCGGGCCCGGCACGTGCCGGGCCCGCGTCGGCGGAACGGGTCGGACGCAGCACCCCGAACCAGAGAACAGAGGCAGGACGGCAGTGCGTACGGGACACGGGAACCTCCCCGCGGATACGACCAGCTTCATCGGACGGCGGCGGGAGCTCGCACTCGCCCGGCACCTGGTCGGCAGGAGCAGACTGCTGACCATGACCGGCCCCGCCGGTATCGGCAAGTCCCGCCTCGCCGTGCACCTCGCCCACACACTCCGGCGCTCGTTCTCGGCCGGCACCTGGCTGATCGACCTGGCGGCCTTCGAGACGGAGGACGGCGTCGTCACCGCCGCCCTGGCCGTGTTCGGACTGTGTGTCGCTCCCGGCCAACGGCCGATCGGGGCGTTGACGGCATACCTGCGGGACCGCCGGACGCTGGTCGTGCTCGACAACTGCGAGCACCTCCTGCACACCGCAGCGGTCCTCGCCGGCGCACTCCTGGAGGCCGCCCCCCACCTGCGGGTGATCGCCACCAGTCGGCAGGCGCTCGGGGTGGACGGCGAGCAACTGCTCGTGGTCCCGCCGCTTCCCGCACCCGGACCGGGCCTCCGTCCCACCGGACCGGTGGCGCGCAACGACGCGCTGCGGTTGTTCACCGACCGCGCCGTCTCCGTCCTCGGCGCCTTCGACCCGTCGCCCGCCGAAGCCCGGGCCGCCGCCGAGATCTGCCACCGCCTGGAAGGCGTTCCCCTGGCGATCGAACTGGCCGCCGCCCGCCTGCGGGTCCTCGCCTGCGACCAGATCCTCGACCGCCTCGACGACAGCTTCGGCCTGCTCACGGGCGGGAGCCGGTCCGCGCCGCCGCGCCTGCGGAGCCTGCGGGCGGCCGTCGACCGGAGCTACGACCTCTGCGGCGAGGAGGAACGGCGGCTCTGGGCACGGGCGTCGGTCTTCACCGCCGGTTTCGACCTCGCCGCGGTCGAGGCGGTCTGCACGGACGAGTCCCTGCCGCGCCCGGCCGTGCTCGACGTGGTGGCGGGCCTGGTCGACAAGTCCGTGCTCGTCCGCGAGGAACAGGAGCAGCAGGTCTACTACCGGATGCCGGGCATCGCGCGGCAGTACGGACGGCTCCGGCTGCCCGAGCACGGAGGACAGCGGGACGTGGTGCGGCGGCACCGGGAGCACTACCACGCCCTCGTCCGGCGTGCGGAGGCGGAACGGTTCACCGCGAAGCAGCCCGAGTGGCTGGCCCGGCTGCGACGTGAGCAGCCCAACATCCGTGACGCGCTGCGGTCCTGCCTGGACGAGCCGGGGGAGGCGCGCAGAGGGATGGAGATCATCACCGCGGTCCGCAGTCACGGGGTGGGCATCGGCGACTTGGAGGAGGACCGCGGCTGGCTCGCGCAGCTGCTCGCAGTGGACACCGAGCCGAGCCCGGTCAGGGCGAAGGCCCTCTGGACGGACGGCTGGCTGGCGCTCTTCACCGGCGATGCGGCCGGCGGCGAGGTCCGGGCCGACGAGTGCGGCGAGCTGGCCCGGGCCATGGACGACCCCGGCTCCATCGCGGCGGCGGGCCGACTGGCCGGGCTCGGCGCGCTGTTCCGGGGCGATCCGGTGCGGGCCGTCGAGCTCCTGGAGGACGCGCTCGTCCGCTCCGAGGCCCTCGGTGATCCCGGGGAGTACTGGACCGCCCTCCATCTCCTCGCCGTCGCCTCCTGCCTCGCCGGCGACCGGCGCGCGGCCGCTCTCGCCCAGGAGTGCCTGGACCGGTGTGACACCGACGACCTCCGGTGGGCCCGTCCCCACGCCCTGTGGGCCCTGGCCCTGCGGCACTGGTCGGCCCGGGACGCCGAGCAGGCCGTCGCCGTGCTGCGCGAGAGCCTCCGCGCCGCCCTGCCCGGGCACGACCGGCTGCTGGTGGCCCGGTGCCTGGAGACGATGGCCTGGGCGAGGGCGCGGCAGGGCCAGAGCCAGGAGGCGGCCGAACACCTGGGTGCGGCCCGCAGCCTGTGGCGGTGGACCGGTACCGCCATCTCCGGCATGGGGCAGTTGGCCGTCCACCACCTGGCGTGCGAGCGCGAGCTGCGGACGGCGCTGGGCGATGCCGCGTTCGAGGCGCATGTCCGAAGGGGTGAGACCTCGACGGTCCAGCAGTCCCTCGCCCTGGCCCTGTTGGACGACCGTGTCCTCGCCGAGCCCGTGCAGAAGGCCGTCCGCCCGCTCCTCACCGCCCGGGAGCAGCAGGTCGCGGATCTGCTCCGGGAGGGGCTGTCGGACAAGCAGATCGCCGCTCGGCTCGTGATCTCGCCGCGGACCGCACAGGGGCACGTGCAGCGGATTCTGCTCAAGCTGGGCCTCACCCGCCGTGCCCAGGTGGCCGCCTGGGTCCACGACCAGGCTCCGCACCCCTGACGACCACCGGGCGCCCGTCGCGGTCCGGGACTCGTTGTCACCACTCGTGGTGAGTCGTGCACCCCGTCCTGCTGTCGCCGACGGACGACCTCTGCCGGAGCGCGTCGTCCGATCCGCGGACGAACACGTCCACGCGTCCGTTCTCCGGCGAGATCGCCGCGGGTGCCCCGACGATCCTGTCGCGGGGCGGGTGCGCCGAGATCGGTGCAGGCGGACCAGAACACGCCGTTGAAGGACTTCTCGGCCAGGTGGTCGTCCGTGGCCCGGAGGACGAAGTCGTCGAGACTGCCGGGTGCCTGGCTGACCGCCGTCGGCCTGCCGGTCAGGCAGCCGCCGAGGGACTCCCCGTCGGACCAGGTCGGCGAGGACACCGATCGTTTGCAGGGGCGATCGATTCGCCCTCCTCGCCCCGGCGGACCCCGGCCGCCGCTGTACGCGCGCCGGCCGGGGTCCTTCCTCCCCGGCGTCGCTCAGGGCTCGGTCACGCGGGAGGCCTTCGCTGGCCCGGCACTCGCCCGGGACGCGCGCCGGCCGTCGCCGGGTGCTCCCGCGGGACGGGGGCCGGCTGCTTCGGGAGGGTCAGGACCCGGGTGCAGCCGGCCGCGGTGAGGACACGGAGCGACAGGCGGATGCGACCCTCGTCGGCGGAGAAGACCCAGGGGCCCGGTATCAGCAGGAGCCGGTGCGTGCCGTCGATCACCGCGCGTACGAGCGTCTCGAACTGGGGCCGGGACCGGTGGCCCCAGGAGGACGGGTGGACGTCGTCGAGGTAGAACACCGGAGTGGGCAGGCCGAGCCGGGCGGCGAAGTGCGTCAGCGCTTCGCGGTCACCGGTCGCTGCCCTCGGATTCTGTGGGGGGCTGCACAGGTAGGCGGCCGGCCGCAGGGTGGGGGAGGTGTCGGATACGCGCATGTACGGGCTCCGCGGGATTCGAGGAGGCGCCCGGCCCGGCGAGGGCCCGGCCGTGCGGGCGGATGGCTGATCGGGGTCTCGGCGGCGCTACACACCGGCGTTTCCGCTGTCATCGGCCTTGTCGTGCAGAATACCCGACAGAGTCGGACATTCAAGAGAAAGCGGACTTCCCTGGCGGCCATTGAGTATTCGGCTCTCTGGTGAGGAAATGGGGAGTAGTGGTCCGCCGGCGAATACGGAGTGGTGGGTGGGGGGTGAATCCGCCGTGCTCCAGGGCCCGGGTCGGCCGGCTCACAGGTACGGCCCGGTGTTGGCGACGGTGTCGATCGAGCGGCCGGACTCGGCACCCTGCTTGGCCGCTCCGGGATACGACGGAGCCGCCGATCCCGAGGCCGTGGGGTGAACGCTCGCTCTCCGGTGCGTCATGGTGGGTCGCGAGGGCTCCGGGCCTTGGGCGGTGCGACTTCGGGGAATTGCCGGACGTGGCCCGCCGGTCGTTCTACGGGATCCGTCGCGGAAGGGATTCGTGCGGGATCGAGCAGCGCGGTGAATCCACGGCGTCGGCCGTCGGAAAGTCCGCGGGTGTTCCTTTCCGGGCACGATCTCACCGCGCACATGGAGGTCGTCGGTGGCCGACAGCACGGCGCGCACCACAGGATGGTCGTCGACGAGCAGCAGCCGGATCATCCGGAAACGCCTGTCACCTGGTTGGTGGCAGGGGTCGTGGCCGTCGGGGGATCCGCCGGCCGAGGGGTCCGGTGCGGACGAGCCCGTCGAGCTGGTGGCGGGGTGCGCGGAGGGCGTCCGGACTGCCGACCTTCCGGCGGCCGAGCGGGCCCGGGTCCGCCGCGACCACATCGGCTTCGTCTTCCAGCAGGACAACCTGATCCCGTCCCTCACCGCCTTTGAGCAGGTGCTGCTGGCCGTGGACCTGCGGAGGGGCAGCAGGCGCGCGCATCGGACCCTGGCCATGGAACTGCTGGAACAGGTCGGCCTCGCCGACGCCGCGGATCGCCGGCCTCACCAGTTGTCCGGCGGCATGCGGCAGCGCGTCAACATCGCGAGGTCGCTGATGGGTTCGCCCTCCCTGTTGCTCGTCGACGAGCCCACGTCGGCCCTGGACCGGGAGCGCGGCCGTCGGATCATCGCCCTGCTGGCGGAGCTCGTCCGTGACCGTGGGGTTGCCACCGTGGTGGTCTCCCACGACCTCGACGTCCTTGACCCCGGCGGCAGCACGGGTGTCGACGTCACCGCGTCCATGGCGGACGGCCGCATCGTGCGGGTGGAGCACCACCGCCTCCACGCGGGCGCCCGCTTCGTCGAAACGCCCGGGTGAGGACACCGGCGCGGCTGTGCGGACGGGCGCCGGCTGGATCGCGGGCCTTCGCCCACGCGAGCGGGAGGAAGGCCGTGTCCGGCCCCGGTCGCGTCCTGCTTCCCTCCCGGGCCGGAAGCCGCTCGTCCCTCCGGCGACCGCTCGGGGCCACCGCGGAACCGCTACCGGCCCCGAGCCGCACCCCCGTCCCCGGCCCCGGCCGAACCGGCTCATGAAACACCCGCCTCCCCGAAACCGCACCAATGGCGCGCCGCGCAGGCCACCGCGACCGGGCCGACCACGCCCCGGTCGCGGTGTGCCCCGGCGCGTGCCGCTTCCGGGGGAAGGAGTGCGGAGGCGGCTCCGGAGCCCGGTGGGATGCACAATCGTGATCCGGACGGCCGGGGCCCCGGTGGCCACGGTCCCGCGTCCGGTGGGTCGGGCGCCGAGGCGTGCGGTTCGGCCGCCCGCCGTCGGATCAGGTGATGTCGTCCAGGTGCGCCCGGTGCTCCGGGTGTTCCTGGCGGGGGATGTGCACCTCGATGCTCGCGGCCGGCCGGGTGGAGGCCTCGACGGCCGCCACCTCCGCCACCGGCTGCACCGTCAGGTCGACGTCGGAGGCCTCGTCGGCGCCGAGCCCGTGGTCGGGGTTGCGCCGGGCCTTGCGCCGGTCGTTGACCGTCGCGATGCCGCAGGCGAGGAAGAAGAGGGCCCAGATCGGTGCGGCCAGTGCCAGCATGCTCAGCGGGTCGACGCTCGGGGTGGCGAACGCGGCGAAGACGGTGATGCCCAGTACCATGCCGCGCCACCAGCCGAGCAGCCGCTTGCCGGTGACGATGCCGGTCAGGTTGAGCATCACCAGCAGCAGCGGGAACTCGAAGGCCAGGCCGAAGACCAGGACCAGCCGGGTGGCGATGTCGAAGTAGTCGTCGGGCGGCAGGATCGGCGTGGTGTTGTCGGGGGTGAACGACATGAGCATCTGGACCGTCGTCGGCAGCAGCACCATCGCCAGGGCGGCTCCGGCCAGGAACAGCGGGGCGCCGCAGGCGACGAAGATCCGGGTGTACTTGCGTTCGTTCCGGTGCAGACCGGGCACGACGAAGGCCCAGATCTGGTAGAGCCAGACGGGGACGGTGGCCACCACGCCGGCGGTCAGGGCGACCTTGAGCATCCAGGTGAAGCCGGCCGTGAGGCCGATGGTCGAGACCTGCGCGCACTTCTCCTTCCCCGTGGCGATGATCTCCGGGGTGCAGCGGAGCGGTTGCAGCAGGAAGTCCTCGATCCTCTTGTGGAAGAACAGCGCCAGGACGGTGAACACGACGATCGCCAGGACCGACTTGGCCACGCGGTTGCGCAGCTCCCGCAGGTGGTCGGCGAGGGCCATCCGCCCCTCGGGGTCCTTGGACGCCTTGAGCGCCCTGGGTGTCTTCCGTACCTTGATCGGCTTGCTCAACCCGCACCTCGGCCGGTGTTCGGAGGCCCGCCGACCGGCGGGCCTCGGGTGGATCCGCGCCGAGGCGGGACGGGACAAGAGCTCGCGGCGCGGGCCGCGCTGGTGGCCCTACGACGCCGACGAAAAACGGAATGCACCTCCTCTGCATCAGGACGGCGGGTGCGGGACCCGTGACGGGCGAGCCGGGCGGGCCGATTTCGTCCGACCGCGGAGCGGGCACGGTCGACCGCGGGAACGGCGGTCGGCGGGGCGGTCGGCAGGGCAGTCGGCTCGGGGCCGCTGATCCGCGGGTGACGGCCCGCAACCGTTCCGGCGGTCCGTGGAGGCCCCGCCGGTGCGCAAAGTCTGCGGGCTGTCCGACCCGTCCGTCAACGCTCCTTCCGTACCGATGTCAACCCGTTCGCTCGGCCGGGCCGGCACGGTCGGGGGGACCGTCCCGGCGGTCAGGATGCTTGCCACAGGGAGATGGTTGCGTAAACATAGGCACGATGGCAGGCCCACGGCCGCGCCACGTCGAGCGGACAGTGACGGGGGCCGGCGACGACCCGGCGCTCGTGACCGCCCAGGTGGCCCGATCCGCACGGTCGAGAACCATGTCGCCCGCGGCCTGGTCGGGCTCCGGACCACCCGCGCCGAACTCGCCCGCCGTCCCGCCTGACCCGATCCGAGCCGGGGCCGCGTGAGCGGGCCGGCCCGGACCGGCCGGAGTGCCCGCAGTGCGTTCGGGCCCGTGCCGCGAATGACTCGGGCCCGCCGATGCCACATCCGCACCGACCGATCCCGAGGCCCGGTCGTCGGCCGGCATCGCGGACCGGGCGTCCTCCCCGAGTGGCCGTGCCCGAGTCGACCGAGGGGCGCGGCGCCCGGCCGACGCCGCTCGGGAGTGGACGGCGGCCCGTGACGCCGCACCGTCGATCCTCGCTATTGATGGGATCAATCGTCGGCCGATCTGAGCGGACCTGACCCCTCGCCGTCGCAGAATGCCTTATTTGCAGCATGGTTCCACCGAGGCATTGACAGCTTCTTCAGCTGAGACCTATAAACATCCCATGTCTCCGAAGCGTGACACCTGCCGTATCCGCTAGGGGCGATCCCCTGCTCCGGGACCACCACGAGGAACCACCGATGAGACTCAGAAACGCCCTCTGCCCGACCGTCTCCGCGCTCTCCGCCGTTGCGCTGCTCGGCGCATGCGGCTCCGGAACCACCGCGTCGTCGGACCGGTCGCTGATCGGCGTGGACTACCCGCGTTCCGACACCGACTTCTGGAACTCGTACATCAAGTACACGCCCGGGTCCGCGGGGCAGCTAGGCCTGTCCCTGAAGACCACCAACTCCCAGGGAGACGTCGCCAAGCTCACCGCCAACGCCCAGACCTTCATCAGCCAGGGCGTCAAGGGCATCGCGATGGCCCCGCAGGACACCGCCGCCATCGCCCCGACGCTGGATCAGCTGGCCGCGAAGAAGATCCCCGTCGTGACCGTGGACACCCGCCCGGACAGCGGCAAGGTCTTCATGGTGGTGCGGGCCGACAACCGGGCGTACGGGGAGAAGGCGTGCCAGTACCTCGGTACGAAGCTGGACGGCCGGGGCAAGGTCGTGATGCTGGAGGGCGACCTGTCCTCCATCAACGGCCGTGACCGCACCGAGGCGTTCAACGACTGCATGAAGAAGAACTTCCCCGGCATCAAGGTGTTCGGCGAGGCCACCAACTGGGACGGCGCGGTCGCCGCGCAGAAGCTCCAGACGGACCTCGTCGCCAACCCGGACATCAAGGGCGTCTACATGCAGTCCAGCTTCGCCCTCGCCGGCACGCTCCAGGTCCTGAAGCAGGCGGGGCTGCTGGTGGACCCGAAGGACGAGAAGCACGTCTTCGTCGTCTCCAACGACGGCATCCCCGAGGAGCTCAGGAACATCGCCGCGGGGAAGATCGACGCCACCGTCTCCCAGCCGGCCGACCTCTACGCCCGGTACGCCCTGCACTACTTGAGGGCCGCGATCGACGGGAGAACGTTCCAGCCCGGTCCTACCGACCACGACAGCACGATCGTCCAGGTCCGTGACGGTCTGTTGGAGGACCAGCTCCAGGCCCCGCTCGTCACCGCCGACGGCGGCACCTACGGCGGCGTGACCAGTGTGAAGAGCGACGACAAGTCCCTGTGGGGCAACAACGTCGGCTGACCTCCCGACCGGCAACCCCACGGCATTCGAGCAGAAGGCGGTTGAGATGAGCGACGGGGAGCGAGTGGTCGGCCCCGTGCCCGCCCCGGCGGACGACGGGCGGACCCTCACGGACCCGCCCGTCGTCGAGGCGACGGGCATCGTCAAACGATTCGGTCCGACGGTGGCCCTCAACGGCGCCCGGATCACCATCAGACCCGGTGAGACCCACGCGCTGGTCGGCCGCAACGGGGCCGGAAAGTCCACCCTGGTGTCCGTCCTCACCGGCCTTCAGGCCCCCGACGAGGGAACGGTCACCTTCGCCGGCAGCCCGGCGCCGCGGCAGGCGGACCGGGACGCCTGGCGCCGACGCGTGGCCTGCGTCTACCAGAAGTCGACGATCATCCCCACGCTGACCGTCGCCGAGAACCTCTTCCTGAACCGGCACGCCCCCGGCCGCGGTCGCCTGATCAGCTGGGGGGACGTGCGCCGCCGCGCGGAGGAACTGCTGGCGACCTGGTCGGTGGACGTCGATCCCCAGACCCCCGCCGGCGATCTCGACGTGGAGCAGCGGCAGTTCGTGGAGATCGCCCGGGCCCTGTCCTTCGGGGCCCGGTTCATCATCCTGGACGAGCCGACCGCCCAGCTCGACGGGGCGGCCATCAACCGGCTCTTCGACAGGATCCGCGATCTGCAGGACCAGGGCGTGACCTTCCTGTTCATCAGCCACCACCTCCAGGAGGTCTACGAGATCTGCGACACGGTGACGGTGTTCCGGGACGCCCGGCACATCGTGACCGCGCCGGTGACGGAGTTCCCCCGCGGCGAGCTGGTCGCCGCGATGACCGGCGAGGCCGCAGCCACCCGGCGCGGGGAACGGGTGAGTACCGCCGACCCCGGCGCCACGGCCGCGCTGAGCGTCCGCGGCCTGAGCGGTGCCACCTACGGCGGCGTCACCTTCCGGGTCGCCGCGGGGGAAATCGTCGGGCTCGCGGGGGCCGCGGGCAGCGGTCGCACCGAGGTCGCCGAGACCGTCGTGGGGCTGCGGGCCGCCGACGGCGGCGAGTTGGAGATCGCGGGCCACCGGCCCCGGCCGGGCAGCGTGCCGGCGGCGCTGGCGGCGGGTGCCGGATTCGTTCCGCAGGACCGGCACCACCAGGGCTTCGTGCCCGACATGTCGATCGCGGACAACGCCACCCTGTCCGTACCGGGCCGGATCGGCAGCAACGGCTTCCTGAGCCGCGCCCGCCGGGACCGGCTCGCCGCGAGCATGATCGAGAAGCTGGCCATCAAGACTCCTGGGCCCGACCTGCCCGTCTCCGCGCTGTCCGGCGGCAACCAGCAGAAGGTCGTCATGGCGCGCGCCCTCGCCGACGACCCCCGGCTGCTGGTCCTGATCAACCCGACCGCCGGGGTGGACGTGCGGTCCAAGGAATTCCTCCTCGGCAAGGTCGAGGAGACGGCGCGGACCGGCACCGGAGTGCTCGTCGCCTCCGACGAACTCGACGACCTGCGCATGTGCGACCGGGTCCTCGTGATGTTCCAGGGCCGTGTGACATCGGAGATCGCCCGCGGCTGGCACGATCACGACCTCGTGGCCGCGATGGAAGGAGTGGACCTCAATGCCTGACACCGTCCTCGTGGACACAGCCCCACCGGAGGCCACGGAACCGCGGGTGAGGCGGACCGCGCTGTTCGGCGGCCGGGTGCCGCTGGCCCGGCTCCGGGACCTCGCGCTCGTCCCCGCGATCGTGGTCATCGCGATCGTCGGCCAGATCGTCAACCCCGTGTTCCTGCAGGCCGACAACCTCGTCAACGTCCTGCAGACCATGTCCGAGATCGCCCTCCTGGTCCTCGCCCAGACGATGATCCTGATCGTCAAGAAGATGGACATGTCCCTGGAGTCCACCATGGGACTCGCCCCCGGGGTCGCCGCCCTGCTGGTCGTTCCGGCCGGTGCCGGACACGGGCTCGGGCTGATCCCCGGGGCCTGGGCCGTACCGGTGACCCTCGCCGTGGGCGCGGTCGTCGGTGTGCTCAACGCCCTGCTGATCATCCGCTTCGGGCTCAACGGCTTCATCGTGACCCTCGGCATGCTGATCGTCCTGCGCGGCATCCTCACCGGCCTCTCCGGCGGCCAGACGTTCTTCCAGCTCCCGCCCTCCATGCTCTACCTGGGCACCGCGGAGTGGTTCGGGACACCGGCGTCCATCTGGATATGCCTGGCGCTGTTCGCCGTCGCCGTCGTCCTCCTCGGCTGGACCGGCTTCGGCCGCTCCCTGTACGCGATCGGCGGCAACGTCGACGCGGCGAAGGCGGCCGGCATCCGCACCGACCGGGTGCTGTGGATCGTCATCGTCAGCGGCAGCGTGCTCGCCGCCCTCGCCGGACTGCTGCTCTCCGGACGGCTCGCCTCCGTCGCCGCGGCCCAGGGCGACGGCTACATCTTCACCGTCTTCGCCGCCGCCGTCATCGGCGGGATCAGCCTCAACGGCGGCAAGGGCACGATGTTCGGAGCCTTCAGCGGCATCCTGCTCCTCTTCATGATCCAGAACGTGCTCACCCTCGGGGGCGTCCCCGCCCAGTGGATCGGGGCGCTGAACGGCCTGATCATCCTGGTGGCGCTGATCATCTCGCGCATCACGGGCGGCAAGGCCCAGGAGTGACCCGGGCGCCCACGCCCCACGCCCTTCCTCCCCATCTCGTCGCAGGGGACCGTGTTCCCCTGCCCACACAGGAGTTGTCGCCATGTCATCCCCCCTGCCCGCCTCCCCGGAATCCGCCCGCATCACCGCCCTCGACGTCCTGGACGTGCGCTTCCCCACCTCCGAGCACCTCGACGGCTCGGACGCGATGAACCCCGAGCCGGACTACTCGGCCGCCTACGTCGTCCTGCGCACCGACGCCGCCGACGAACTGGAGGGCCACGCCCTGGCCTTCACCACGGGGCGCGGCAACGACGTGCAGGCCGCCGCCATCGCGGCCCTCGCCCCGCACGTGGTCGGCCTGTCCGTCGACGAGGTCTGCGCCGACCTCGGAGCCTTCTCCCGCTCCCTCGTCCACGACCCCCAGCTGCGCTGGCTGGGCCCGGAGAAGGGCGCCATCCACATGGCCGTCGGCGCCGTCGTCAACGCCGCCTGGGACCTCGCGGCCAAGCGCGTCGACAAGCCCGTCTGGCGGTTCCTGGGCGAGATGTCGCCGGAGGAGCTGGTCGCGCAGATCGACTTCCGCTGGCTCAGCGACGCGCTCACCCCCGAGGAGGCCCTGGAGATCCTGCGACGCGCCGAACCCGGTCGCGAACAGCGCATCGGCCGGCTGCTCGACCGGGGCTACCCCGCCTACACCACCACGCCGGGCTGGCTCGGATACTCCGACGAGAAGCTGGCCCGCCTCGCCCGCGAGGCCGTCGCCGACGGCTTCACCCAGATCAAGCTCAAGGTCGGCGCCTCCCTGGAGGACGACGTACGGCGCCTGCGCACCGCCCGTGAGGCGGTCGGCGACGGCATCCGCATCGCGGTGGACGCCAACCAGCGGTGGGACGTCCAGGCCGCGATCGACTGGATGAGCGCCCTGGCCCCCTACCGGCCGTACTGGATCGAGGAGCCCACCTCGCCCGACGACATCCTCGGCCACGCCGCCGTCCGCAGCGCCGTCGGTCCGGTCAAGGTCGCCACCGGCGAGCACATCGCCAACCGGGTCGTCTTCAAGCAGCTCCTCCAGGCCGGCGCGGTGGACATCGTGCAGATCGACGCCGCACGGGTCGGCGGCGTCAACGAGAACATCGCGATCCTGCTGCTCGCCGCCAAGTTCGGCGTCCCGGTCTGCCCGCACGCCGGTGGTGTCGGCCTCTGCGAGATGGTGCAGCACCTGTCGATGTTCGACTACGTCGCCGTCTCCGGCACGGTCGAGGACCGGGTCATCGAGTACGTCGACCACCTGCACGAGCACTTCGTCGACCCGGTCCGCATCACCGACGGCCACTACCTCGCACCCGCGCGTCCCGGGCTGGGCGCGCAGATGCACGCCGAGTCCCTCAAGGAGTACGCCTACCCCGACGGCCCGGTCTGGTCCGCCCGTGTCTGAGCCGCCGCCCCTGATCGACGCCCACCACCACGTGTGGGACCTGGACCGCCGGCCGCAGCCCTGGCTGGACGAGCCCGGCCACGAGCCGATCCGCCGAACGCACACGGTCGACGACCTGCGACGGACCGCGACCCGGACGATCTCCGGGCGGCGGCTGACAAGCACCGTGCTCGTGCAGTGCGTGACGTCCGTCGCCGAGACGCGGGAGCTGCTGGCCCTCGCCGAACAGGACCCGCTGATCGGCGCCGTCGTCGGTTGGGCGGACCTCACCTCACCCGCGATCGGCGACGTGCTCGACGACCTGCGCTCCGGACCCGGAGGCGGGCACCTGCGGGCCCTGCGGCACGTCGTGCAGGGCGAGGACGACCCCGAGTGGCTGCAACGCCACACCGTCGAACGGGGCCTGCGGGCCGTCCGGGACAGCGGGCTCGGCTACGACGCCCTCATCCGCAGCGACCAGCTCCCCCAGGCGATCCGACTCGCCCGGCGCCTCCCCGACCTGCCCCTGGTCCTGGACCACGCCGGCAAGCCGCCCGTCGGCCGCGCGCTGTCCGACTGGGAGCCGAAGCTGCGCGCGCTGGCCGGATCCCCCCACGTGCGGTGCAAGGTCTC
Source organism: Streptomyces sp. BE20 (assembly GCF_036322525.1). Classification (NCBI taxonomy): domain Bacteria; kingdom Bacillati; phylum Actinomycetota; class Actinomycetes; order Kitasatosporales; family Streptomycetaceae; genus Streptomyces; species Streptomyces sp. BE20. The sequence goes on from NZ_JAQYWW010000848.1 coordinate 35,930, forward strand.
CGGGCTGATCACGGAGGCCGACCACCGGACCTGGACGATCGAGGACGTCCGGCCGGTCTGGGACGTCCTGCTGGACGCCTTCGGCGCCGACCGGCTGATGTTCGGCTCCGACTGGCCGGTGTGCGTCCTCGCCGGCGGCTGGAACCGCTGGGCCGCCACCGTCGAGGAACTGCTCGACGACTGCTCCGAGAGCGAGAAGCAGGCCGTGCTCTCCGGTACGGCGACCTCCTTCTACCGGCTGTCCGCAACGACGGAAGGTCCACGCCCGTGCTCCTGAACGAGCTGCTGCACCCAGGGATCCTCGAATCCCTCGCCGGCGCCGGCCACGGCGCCCGCGTCCTGCTCGCCGACGGCCACTACCCCGCCAGCACCGCCACCGGCGAGCGCGCCAGGACCGTCCACCTCAACCTGGCCCCGGGCCTGCTCGACGTGACCACCGTGCTGGACGTCCTGCTGCGCGCGCTGCCCGTCGAGTCGGCCCACGTGATGGTGCCGCCCGCGGGCGAACCGGAGCCGCCGGCCCTCGCCGAGTACCGCTCCGTGCTGGCACCCCGAACGGTCACGGCACTCGACCGCGCCGCCTTCTACGAGGCCGCCCGCTCGCGGGACCTGGCCCTCGCCGTCGTCACCGCCGACACCCGCACCTACGCCAACCTGCTGCTCACCATCGGCGTCCGCGCTGAAGGGACACTGAAACCACGATGACACTCGCAGTCCGCTACCTGGCCGCACGAACCCTCGACACGGCACCCGCCGAGACCCCCGAGCCCGGTCCCGGGGAGGTGCTGCTGGCGCCCGCCTACGTCGGCATCTGCGGCACCGACCTGCACATCTTCCACGGCGACATGGACGCCCGCGTGGTCGCGCCCGCCGTCCTCGGACACGAGATGTCCGGCCGCGTCGTACGCGTCGGCCCGGACGTGGAGGGCTGGCGGCCCGGTGACGCGGTCACCGTGATGCCGCTGCGCTGGGACGACACCTGTCCGGCCTGCCGGGCCGGTCACCAGCACATTTGCCAGCACCTCGACTTCATCGGCATCGACTCCCCGGGCGCGCTGCAGCAGCGCTGGACGGTGCCCGCCTCCACCCTGGTCCGGCTCCCGGACTCCCTGCCCCTGGACCGCGCCGCGCTCGTCGAACCCACCGCGGTGGCCGTGCACGACGTCGCACGGGCCGGCGTCCGGGCGGGCGAGAAGGCCGTCGTGGTCGGCGGCGGACCCGTCGGCGTCCTCATCGCCCTGGTCGCGCGGGCGGCGGGCGCCGAGGTCCGGGTCGTCGAGCCGAGCACCCACCGTCGCCTGCTCGCCGAGGAGTTGGGTCTGACCACCTGGAACCCCGCCGACGACGACCTGCCGGCGCTGGTCCGGCAGTGGACCGGTGACGCGGGGGCGGACGTCGCGTTCGAGGTGTCCGGCGCGGCAGGCGGCGTCGACACGGCGGTCGACGTACTGGGCGCGCGCGGACGGCTGTGCCTGGTGGCCATCCACCCCCGACCCCGCGAGGTGAACCTGCACCGCTTCTTCTGGCGCGAACTCACCCTGGTGGGAGCCCGGTTGTACGACCGCTCCGACTTCGAGAGGGCGGTCACCCTCGTCGCCGAGGGTACGATCCCGGCCGAGCGGCTGATCAGCAAGGTCGTACCGCTCACCCGGGCACCCGCCGCGTTCGAGGCCCTGGAGGGCGGCGGCGACGTGATGAAGATCCTGGTGGACTGCACGGCCGTGGAAGGCACCGCCGTGGACGGCACCACCGTGGAAGGCACCGACAACGACCGGGGAGACGCCGCATGACGCCCTTCGACCTCACCGGGAGGCTCGCCGTCGTCACGGGAGCGCGGCGCGGCATCGGCCGGGCCGTGGCCCGTGCGCTCGCCGAAGTGGGGGCGGACGTCATCGGCGTCAGCGCCTCGTTGGAGGAGTCCGGCAGCGCGGTGGAGGAGGACGTGATCGCCGCCGGCCGCACGTTCGAGGCGATCCGCACCGACTTCGCCGACCCCGAAGCCGTCCGCGCCCTGGGCGCGGACCTCGCCGGTCGCGAACGGCCGGTGGACATCCTGGTCAACAACGCGGGCACGATCCGCCGCGCCCCCGCCGCCGAACACACCGACGACGACTGGGACCTGGTGCTCCAGGTCAACCTGACCGCGCAGTTCGCGCTGACCAGGGCCGTGGGCGCGACGATGGCGGCACGCGGCCGGGGGAAGATCGTCTTCACGGCGTCGCTGCTGAGCTTCCAGGGCGGCATCACCGTCCCCGGCTACACCGCGGCCAAGCACGGCGTCGCCGGCCTGACCAAGGCGCTGGCCAACGAGTGGGCCTCGCGCGGCGTCAACGTCAACGCCGTCGCGCCCGGCTACATCGCCACCGACAACACCCGGGCACTCCAGGACGACCCGGCGCGCAGCAAGGCCATCCTGGAGCGCATCCCCGCCGGCCGCTGGGGCAGCGCCGACGACCTCGCCGGCGCCGTCGTGTTCCTGGCCTCGGACGCCGCCGCCTACGTCCACGGCACCGTTCTGCCCGTCGACGGCGGATGGCTCGGCAGATGAGCGGCACCGGACCGGAATCCGCGCCGGCCGCGGCGAGGTGTACGGGAAGCGGCCCGGAGGTCGTCGCTCTCGGCGAGGTGATGCTGCGCTTCGACCCGGGTGAGGGCCGGATCCGCACCGCCCGCTCGTTCCGGGTCTGGGAGGGCGGCGGCGAGTACAACGTCGTACGCGGCCTGCGCCGCTGCTTCGGCCTCCGCACGGCCGTCGTCACGGCGCTCGTGGACAACGCGGTGGGCCGCCTCGTCGAGGACCTGATCCTCCAGGGAGGCGTCGACACCTCGATGATCCGGTGGACGCCCGACGGCGGCGTGGGGCACCACACGGCACGCAACGGGCTGAACTTCGTCGAGCGGGGGTACGGCATCCGCGGCGCGCTCGGCGTCAGCGACCGCGCGCACACGGCCGTCTCGCAGTGGGGCAAGGGCGACGTGGACTGGGACGCCGTCTTCTCGGCCGGGGTGCGCTGGTTCCACACCGGCGGCGTCTTCGCCGGTCTGTCGGACACCACCGCCGACGTCGCCGACGAGGCCATGGCCGCGGCCCGCCGACACGGTGTCACGACCTCCTACGACCCCAACTACCGCGCCAGCCTCTGGGCCGGCCGGGGCGGCGCCGTCCGGGCCCGAGAGGTGGACCTGCGGCTCGCCCGGCACGCCGACGTCGTGGTCGGCGCCCTGGGCCTGGCCGGCGCGCACCCGGGGCAGACCCGCGTCGGGGCCGACGAGGTCGCCGGAGCCCTCGCGGAGGTCGCCGGTCTGCTGCCCGGGGCGAAAGTGCTGGCGACGACCCTGCGTGACGTGCCCTCGGCCGGGGTCAACGACTGGTCGTCGGCCGCCTGGTCGGCGGAGACCGGCTTCGTCGCCGGGCACCGCATGCCCGGACTGCACGTCCTCGACCGCATCGGCTCCGGCGACGGCTTCGCGGCCGGCCTGATCCACGGACTGCTCGGCGGCACCGGCCTGGAGCGCGCCCTGGCCTACGGCACCGCCCACGGGGCCCTCACCATGACCACGCCCGGAGACGTCTCCATGGCCACCCTCGCCGAGGTCGAGGCACTCGTCGCGGGCGGGTCGGCCCACGTCAGCCGCTGACGGACACCCCCCACACCCCTACTCCAGGAGCACGACGTGCAGCAGCGGAACATCCAGAGCACCTCCATCCCCCTCACCGAGCTGGGCTTCGGAGCCTCCGTCATCGGCAACCTCTACCGCATCACCCCGGCCGACGTCGCGACAGCCGCCGTCGACACCGCGTGGGACGCCGGCGTGCGGTACTTCGACACCGCACCGCACTACGGCCTCGGCCTCTCCGAGCGCCGCCTCGGCGACGCCCTGCGGGGCCGGCCCCGCGACGAGTACGTCGTCTCCTCGAAGGTGGGCCGGCTGCTCGTGCCCAACGAGGATCCGCAGGGCATCGACCCCGAGGGCTTCGCCGTGCCGGACGACCTGCGCCGGCAGTGGGACTTCAGCCGCGACGGAGTGCTCCGGTCCGTCGAGGACACGCTGGAGCGCACCGGCCTGGACCGGCTGGACGTCGTGTACCTGCACGACCCGGACGACCACTGGCGGCAGGCGGCCGAGGAGGCCATGCCCGCGCTCGCGGAACTGCGCGACCAGGGCGTGATCGGTGCGATCGGCGCGGGCATGAACCAGTCGGCCATGCTCGCCCGCTTCCTGCGCGAGACCGCCGCCGACGTCGTGATGCTCGCCGGGCGCTACAGCCTGCTCGACCAGTCCGCCCTGGACGACGTCCTGCCCGCCGCCCGGGACCTCGGCAAGAGCGTCGTGGCGGTGGGCGTGTTCAACTCGGGTCTGCTCTCCCGGGACTGGCCCGTCGAGGGAATGAGGTACGACTACCGGGAGGCCTCTCGTGACCTCGTCGCCCGGGCCCGTGCGATCGCGGAGGTATGCGAGGCTCACGGCACCACGCTGCCCGCGGCGGCGATCGCCTTCCCGCTGACCCATTCCCAGGTCATCAACGTCACCCTCGGTATGCGGAACCCGGAACAGGTCGTACGGAACGTGGAACTCCACGGCAGGAACACGCCCGAAGGACTCTGGAGCGACCTCCGCGCCCGGGGCCTCATCAGGTCGGACGTGCCCCTGGAACAGGGCCGGGGGAGAGGCACGGAGTGTCGCTGACGGACAGGGCCGTAGAAGAGGTCCGTGAGCTGATCAGGACCGGCGCCCTGCTCTGCGGGACCTGACCCGTGCCGCCTCCCTCAGGGAGGCGGCGGTGCTGCTGCACGTCAACAGCACCGAACAGTGGCTCCGGGAGCGTCCGGGAACAGGGGAGCTCGGTCCGGGAGCGGCCGACGGCTGCGGGTCCGACGACGGCGGCGCGGCCGGCGGATGGTCGCCGTGAACACCGGCGCGGGTCGCCCGGTCCACCCGACCGTCCGGCCCGCGGGGCGCCGTGACCGCGGCGACGAGGGGGGCGAAGGCGTGCGGATCCGGTCGATGCCGTATGCGGCAGCGGCCGACGTCCTGCCAGGTGAACCGGTCCGCGCCGCTGCGGGCCCCGGCGTGACGGCCGCTCACCGGCGCGTTCGCCGGAGGTGTGTCGGGCGTCGGGATGGCCGAAATTGCCAACAGAAAACAATGAAATCAAGCACAGTCAAACATGATTCCACGGCGCTTCAGCTAGGCTTCAGGTGGCCTCTTCCTCAAGTGGGTTGCGGGAAAGCGGCATTGCGCGAGCCTCGATGAAAGTGTCTCGCGCCTTCCGCCAGGGTGACGTGCGCCCCCATTTATGTCATGTGCATGTCATCAATCGAAGGGCTTCCGCGGTGCGGCAGCTCCTCCTGTACCTCCCAGACCGCCTGGAGCCCCGGCGGCCCGCTCCGGTGTCCCCGCACCGAGTGCCGACCGTCCCCACGCGCCGCCTTCCGCGGCGTGGACTCAGCAGCCGGCCGTCGAAGGCCGGCAGGCAAAGGAGATTCCGTGTCCCGTTCCGTTCCCCTGCACCGGCTCGTCCCGCTCGCCGTCACCACCGCGCTGCTGGTGACCGGTACCTCGGTGTGCGCCGCCCCCGCCATGTCCGCCCCGGTGCCGTCCACCGCCCCGTCGCCCTCCGTCGCCCCGGTGCGGCCCGCCGCCGACCGGTCGGCCGCGCTGGCGGCCGCGGACCGCCAGGGAGTCGACTTCGCCCGGAGCCTGGGGCTCACCGGGCAGGAGAAGCTGGTCGCCAAGGACGTCGTCCACGACGCGGACGGCACCCGGCACCTGCGCTACGAACGCACCTATGCCGGACTGCCCGTCCTCGGCGGCGACCTGGTGGTGCACCAGCGTGCCGACGGGGCGCTGAAGGATGTCGACCGCGCCTCGACCGCGTCGTTGGCCGGCCTCGGCAGCACGCCCGCGATCGACGCCGCGGCGGCGCAGACGGCGGCACTCGACTCCCGGCCGGGCGCCCCGGTCGGCCGCGCGCCGCGGCTGGTGGTCTGGGCGGCGGACGGCGTGCCCCGCCTCGCCTGGGAAACCGTGCTCGCCGGATCCGCCGCCGACGGCGGCCCGAGCAAGCTGCACGTGATCGCCGACGCGGCCGACGGTGCGGCGCTCAGGACCTTCGAGGGCGTGCAGACCGGTACCGGTCACGGCGTCCACGTCGGAGAGGTCGCGGTGGGCACCACGGCGAGCGGATCGGGGTACGAGCTCCGGGACGGCGCCCGCGGCGGAAGCTACACCACGGACCTGGGCAACCAGCGCTCCGGAGCCGGGTCCGTGTTCACCCGGCCCACCGAGGACGGCTGGGGCGACGGCACACCGGGCAACCGCGAGTCGGCGGCGGTCGACGCCCACTTCGGCGTCGGAGCCACCTGGGACTACTACAAGGACACCTTCGGCCGCGCGGGGATCGGCGGCGACGGGGTCGGCGCCCTCAGCCGTGTGCACTACGGCAGCGGGTACGTGAACGCGTTCTGGGACGACAGCTGCTTCTGCATGACGTTCGGCGACGGCGACGGCGACACCCACCCGCTGACCAGCATCGACGTCGCCGGCCACGAGATGACCCACGGCGTCACGTCCGTCACGGCCGACCTCGTCTACTCCGGCGAGTCCGGCGCCCTGAACGAGGCCACCAGCGACATCCTCGGCTCCATGGTGGAATTCCACGCCGACCTCGCCGCCGACACCCCCGACTACCTCATCGGCGAGAAGCTCGACCTCTTCGGCAACGGCTCCCCCCTGCGGCACATGGACAAGCCCTCCAAGGACGGCGAATCGCCCGACTCCTGGTACCGGGGCATCGGCCGATTGGACGTCCACAACTCCTCCGGGGTCGCCAACCACTTCTTCTACCTCCTCGCCGAGGGCAGCGGCGCGAAGGACATTAACGGTGTCCACTACGACTCGCCCACCCGGGGCGGCATCACCGTCACCGGCATCGGCCGGGACGAGGCGGCCGCCATCTGGTACCGCGCGCTGACCGTCCACATGACCTCCACCACCGACTTCGCCGGGGCCCGCACGGCCACCCTCCGGGCCGCCGCCGAGCTCTACGGCGCGAACAGCGCGGCGTACGCCACCGTCGGGGCGGCCTGGGCCGCCGTCAACGTGGGAGCCGTCCTCCCCACCACGCCCGTGGTCACCCACCCGGGCGACCAGGTCACCGCGGTCGGGACGCCGGCCGAACTCCTGATCGCGGCCCCCACTGCTGCCGGTGAGCCCACCTTCTCGGCCGAGGGCCTGCCGGCCGGGCTGGCGATCGACGCCGGCACCGGCAGGATCGCCGGCACACCCACCGACGCCGGGTCCACGACGGTGACCGTGACCGCGACGTTCGCCTCGGGCGCGACCGCCGACACCCGGTTCACCTGGGCCGTCACCGACGGCACCGGCCCGTGTCCCTCCGCCCGACTGCTCGGGAACGCCGGCTTCGAGAGCGGCACGGCGGCGCCCTGGACGGCCACCTCCGGAGTGGTGGACGCCGACCCGAGCCAGGCCGCCCACGACGGCGCGTGGAAGGCCTGGCTGAACGGGTACGGATCCTCCCGCACGGACACCCTCGCCCAGACGGTCACCGTCCCGGCGGGCTGCCGGGCGAGCCTCGGGTACTGGCTGCACGTCGACTCGGACGAGGACACGAGCGCCGTCGCCTTCGACCGGCTCACCGTCACGGTCAACGGCACCCAACTGGCGGCCCACTCGAACCTCGACCGGGCCGACGGCTACACCCGGCGGAGCGTCGACCTCTCGGCCTACGCCGGGCAGACCGTGACCCTGATGTTCAAGGGGACCGAGGACTTCAGCCTCAGGACCAGCTTCGTCCTCGACGACATCGCCATCGAGATCGGCGACTGACCCGAGAGGGCCCCGTCACCCCTTCGCGGACGCCGCGGCATCCGGGCCCACCGACGGGCCCGGATGTCGGGGCGTGTCGGCGACCTCCCCACCGGAGTACCTCGGCGCTCGTGTCACGGCGCCGCTCTCCCACCGGACCGGCCGGACCAGTACCCCGGACCTACGAGCGGCCACGGCCATCTTCGGCCGGCTGGGCCTCCGGTGGGCCCTCAGAGACGGGTACCGCCCCACGAGCTGGACCGCATCGCCCGCTGGATCGACCTCGACCAGCGGAAATGAAACGGCAACACACCTGGTGCTCTTTTCGTATATCGAATATATTTCACGCACGACTCCGGATGTCGCGCCGAAGTTTCGACGCGCCGTTCGGGGGGGCGGGTGTAGAGCCGGATCGCGACCGGCCTCTCCCTGCTCCCGCACGTACCCCGGGGTCGATCCAGCCGCGGCCCGTCCCACAAGAGACGCGCGCATGACACCATCGCGCAGCGGATCCGCCGCCATCTCCCGGCGGACACCTTCGCGCCCGCCACCACAGCCTGACTCCCGGCAGCCGGTCTACTGAATCAGCGGGCCCGAGCACCGTCACGCCCCGAAGCCCCTCCGGCGCGGACCCCGATCCGCGCCCGTTGCCCCATGTCGCCGAAGCACCGCCCGCCCGAGCTTCGCACCCACTGTCCGTGCCGGCATCACCCCTGCCGGAGGCGGTCTCGCCCGCGCCCCACGGCGGCAGGCCACCTCCACCCCCACCCTCATCCCCCACGGAGACAGAACATGACCAGACCCGAGCCTCACGGCATCAGCCGCCGCTCCGTCCTGCGCGGAGCGGCCGTCGCAGGCGCCGGAGCGGCCATCACCCCGCTGCTCAACCTCTCCACCGCCACGGCCGCCACGGCCGGCGCCTACACCATCCGCTTCGACCAGGCGCGCAAGCAGACCATCCTCGGCCTCGGCTTCGAGATCCAGTCGGACTCGATCGGCTCGGGCAACAACGGCCTGCCGGCCACCGTCTCCGGCGTGCCCTACGACCTGACGCCGGCCGAACGGACCCGCTTCTACCAGCAGTTGGTCATGGGCGGCCGCACCGACCGGGGCTTCCGCTACTGCCGGCTCGCGCTCGGGCTCTACCACCGCGGTCTCGATCCCACGGGCAAGCACATCATCGACCGCTACCCCGGCCAGACCGCCCTGCTCGCCGACATGATCAACAGCAGTCGCATGGAGGGCGTGGCGGCCGAGTACTGGTCACCCGCGCCCGGCTGGAAGAGCAACAACTCCTACGTCAGAGGCAGTCTCGCGTCCGTCGAGCCGGCGTTCCTCGACCAGTTGGGCGACGCCATGGTCGGCGACCTCGACTACCTCTCGGCACGCGGTGTTCCCATCTCCATGTGGGGCCTGCAGAACGAGCCGGACGCGGAGAACACGTACTCCACGTGCCAGTACACGCCCGAGGGGTACCTCAAGACGTTCAAGGCCGTCGCACCCAAGGTCAAGGCCCGCTACCCCCGAGCGATGATCCACGCCGACAGCCGGGACGGCTGGGAGAGCCCCTGGGGCAAGGCCGTCGCCGCCGACCCCGTGGCCCTGTCCTACGTCGACGCCTGGACCTTCCACCGCGTCGGCTCGCCGAGCAACGAGCAGATGCCGAGCAAGAAGCCGCTCGGGAGGGACTACACCTCGGGAGCGCTCGGAAGGCCCGTCTTCAACAACGAGTTCGAGTACCTCGACAACTTGACCAGTGACGACAGAACGATCAACACCGCCCAGTCGATCATGAACTGGATGACCTTCCAGAACTCCCCCACCTGGTTCTGGCTGCACGCCCTCAAGCCCACCACCAACGCCGAATCGCCCGGCTACTCCCTCGGCTTCTGGCGCCCCCCGAGCGACACCGACTTCAGCGCCAACCACTTCCCCGACCTCCCGGTCGGCCACTGGACCTGGAACCCCCAGAACTGGAACGCCGTCGCCGGGTTCGTGAAGTACATGCCGTGGAACTCGGTGCGCTACCACGTCGACGAATCCGCGGAACTCGGCGACCAGCGGATCATGGCGTGGAAGACCCCGGAGGGCAAGCCGGTCTTCGTCATCACCAACCGCTCCGCCACCCAGCCGTTCACCTACACCGTCAATACCCAGACGGCCGCCTCCTTCCAGGGCCACCGCTACGGCCCGGCCACCAACAACCAGGACATCCCCACGCTCACCGGACCCACCCTCACCATCACCGTCCCACCGCGGTCGATCGAGTTCTGGGTCCGCACCCCCTGACCGGCCGCGCCCGTAGGTCGAGCCGTTTCCGCCGCGGTCGATCGGACTCCGGGCCCGCACCCGAACCCGACGCGCCACGGCACGCATGGTGAAGAACGTCTCCCGGCCGGACCTGGCCGGGAGACGTTCGCCGCACCCGCACCCGCCGGCGAAGCCCGATTCGCCGCCTCGACGTTTCAGGCGCGCGCCTTTTTGCTGCCGGCCGCAGGCGCCGTAGGGCCGCGTGCGCGCGGGCTTCGCGGCTGCCGAATGAAGGCTTATCGAATTCGGTACACGAATCCTGGAGACGATACATCCGGGGCGAACTGGATGAAGCCCCGGGCCGAGATGAGGAATTCACCTCTGGGGAAAGGCTCCGATCATCGGGATATCGCATACTATGAACGAATGGACCGAACCAGCTGGGCGGAGCGCATCCCCGCCGTGAAGAGCAAGGCCGACCTCGTTTACGAGAGCCTGTACAACGCCATCGCCCAGGGGGGTCTGCGACCCGGCGAGCGGATCAACATGGACGAGCTGGCCCGCCGGTTCGGCATCAGCAAGATCCCCATCCGCGAGGCGGTGAAGCGGCTGGAGTCGGACGGTCTGCTGGTCTCGCGGATGCACGCGGGCATCACCGTGACCCCGATCGACGTCGCCGAGATGCGAGGCGTCTTCCTCGCCCGCGAGGCCATCGAGGCGCTGGTCGCCCAGCTCGCGGCCGAGCGGATGGACGACGCCCGGCTCGCCGAACTCGAAAGCATCCAGCGGGCGATGCACGACGCGCTGGCCGCGGGCACGCTGGAGAAGATGGCCGAGCTGAACTCCCGCTTCCACCGGACCCTGGCCCGGAGTGCGGGCTACCGCGTCCTGCACGACCTCACCGGCCAACTGCTGCTCACCATCCGCCGCTACCGCATCACCGTACCGATGGGCGACCGGGACTGGCGCTCCGTGGTCGCCGAGCACGACGTGATCGTGGACGCGCTGCGCCGGCGCGATCCGGTCGCGGCCGCGGACGCGGTCCGCGCCCACATCGGCTCGCAGGCCGTGCACGAGGTCGAGTGCGCTTTCTGAGCTGATTGAACGTGTACCTATCTCTGCCCCGGCCCAGTTTCTCCGTGCCCCCGAGGAATTCGTGCAAGCCGACGGCCCGTTCCCTGCTCTCGTACCGGCGGGAGCCCGGCCCTTGAGAGGGACAAGGGTGAGGGGCGACGCCCCGGCGCCGCCCTGGGTGCGCCCACCCTGTTCGCCCGCGGCATCGATGCCGTCGAGGGGTCACCGAACTCCGCCCGCGCCCTGAAGGTCCTTGAACGGGCCCGAGCGTCACTCGGCCTCGACGCCGCCCTCGACGCCGCCCTCGGTGCGGACACCGGTGCCGCCGGCCCGCATCGGGCCGCCTCCGCACTGGGCCCCGGGGCCGCCGATCGCCGGCACCGAGCCCGGTCGCTCGTGTGCCCGTGCCGCCGCCAGCGGCGCAGTGCGTCCGACCGGCGTCGTGTTCGCCCGTGCCGAGCGAACCACCCGGATCGAAGGCCCGTGAGCCCCTTGCACTCCTGCCGCCCTCCATCGGCGAGCCGACTGCGGCCGGGGCGACCACCGCAGGCCCGACGCGCGAATGCCGCAGGCCCGACCGGGTGCCTGTCTCTGGCACCTGGCCGGGCCGGTCCTCCCCGGTTCACCCGTGCGACGACCGGGCGCGCGTGGGTCCTACTCCTCGACGGGACCACCGATGAGTCCGCGGACGAAGGGCCGCCGGAGGAGGACGGCGGCGGTGGCCGGCTTGAGCATCGGCAGGGTGATCGAGCGGAGCTGCCGCCAGGGGCCGGCGCGGTCGATGGCGGCGGCCTCGTAGATCTGGTCGGGGATGCGCTGGAGTCCGCCGAGGAGGATCGGCGCCCAGGATCACCGGGAGCGCGGGCGCCACCGGCAGCCGGCCGGCCAGCGCGCCACTGGAACGCCCGCGCCGGGGCTACGTGGTCTTCGCTGTCCGGCCCTGGCCGCCCCCGGCGGCAGGACCGCCGAGGGGGTGCTGCGCGAGGAGCCCGGTCGTCCTCGTCACAGGTCTCCCTCGCCCCTCGCCACGGTCCGTCATTCCTTGCCGAGGGCCTGGCCGACCGCGTCGTCGACGGTCTTCAGTGCCTTGTCGACGGGGATCTGGCCGTTGACGCCGGCCACGATGTTGGCCTTCTGGGCGTCCCAGCGGGCCTGGAAGGCGTGCCGGTCCTGGAGCAGCAGGTCGGGGGTGTTGCGGGCGAGCTGTTCGAAGATGGGCGCCCAGTTGGGGTCGGCCTTGACCTTGCCGTCCACGGTGGCCTTCACGGCCGGGTCCACCTTGCCGAGGTCGTACGGGAAGATCGCGTGGAAGTCCATGTA
>NZ_JAQYWW010000849.1:0-313 GCF_036322525.1 Streptomyces sp. BE20
CCAGGACTACGCCAGCCAGCGGCACGACGTCCCCACCGACCTGGAGGGGTACCTCGGCACCGGAACGGCCGGCAGCGTCGTCTCCGGGCGGCTCTCCTCCACGTTCGGGCTCGAAGGCCCGGCGGTGACGGTGGACACGGCCTGCTCCTCGTCGCTGGTGGCCCTCCACCTGGGGGTGCAGGCGCTGCGGTCGGGCGAATGCTCGATGGCCCTGGCCGGTGGTGAGACGGTGATGTCCACGCCGGAGGCGATCATCGACTACTCCAGACAGCGGGGAGTCGGCCGTGAGGGCCGGTGGTAGCCGGTGGGGGCG
>NZ_JAQYWW010000850.1:0-4636 GCF_036322525.1 Streptomyces sp. BE20
ACCATGCCGCCCTCCCCGGCGATGGCGTCGAGGGCCCGGCTGCGCAGGGCGGAGACCCGGGCGCCGTCCTCCAGGCTCAGCGCGCCGGCCACCACCGCGGCGGCGATCTCGCCCTGCGAGTGGCCGAGGACGGCGTCGGGGCGGACGCCGTGGTGCTGCCAGAGCGCGGCGAGGGAGACCATCACCGCCCACAGGGCGGGCTGGACGACGTCGACCCGCTCCAGCGGCTCGGCGTCGCGCAGCAGCCGGGTGAGTGACCAGTCGACGTGCGGCGCGAGCGCCTGCTCGCACTGCGCGATCCGCTCGGCGAACGCGGGCTCGGTGTCCAGCAGCGCGGCGGCCATGCCGGCCCACTGCGAACCCTGGCCGGGGAAGACGAAGACCGTGCGCCCGTCCGAGGCGTCCCGGCCGCGCACCAGGTGCGCGGCCCCGCCCGCGAGGCCGGTCCGCAGCTGTGCGCGGTCGCCGACCAGCACCGCGCGGTGCTCGAAGGCGGTCCGTCCGGCCAGCGTCCGGGCGACGGCCGACGGGGCGGCGTCCCGGTCGGCCAGCCGTTCGGCCAGCCGGTCGAACTGGTCGTCCACGGCCTGCTCGGTGCGGCCGGAGAGCAGCCAGGCGACCGGCTCGTCCGGAGCGTCCCGCGTCACCGGCGCGGCGTCGGCGGCCGGGGCCTCCTCCAGGATCACGTGCGCGTTGGTGCCGCTCATGCCGAACGAGGACACCCCCGCGCGGGCCGGGCGGTCCGCCTGCGGCCACGGCACCGCCTCGGTGACGAGCGACAGTGCGCCGGCCGACCAGTCGACCTTGCCGGAGGGCCGGTCGACGTGCAGGGTCGCGGGCACCAGGCGGTGCTGGATCGCCAGCACCGCCTTCATCACCCCGGTGACCCCGGCGGCGGCCTGGGTGTGCCCGACGTTGGACTTCACCGAGCCCACCAGCAGGGGGAGTTCGGCCGGCCGCTGCTGCCCGTAGGTGGCCAGCAGGGCCTGGGCCTCGATCGGGTCGCCCAGCGTGGTGCCGGTGCCGTGCGCCTCGACCACGTCGACCTCGGCGGCCCGCAGGCCGGCGTCGGCCAGCGCCGCGCGGATCACCCGCTGCTGCGAGGGCCCGTTGGGGGCGGCCAGGCCGTTGCTGGCGCCGTCCTGGTTGACCGCCGAGCCGCGCAGCACCGCCAGCACCGGGTGCCCGTTGCGCCGCGCGTCGGAGAGCCGCTCGACCAGCAGCACGCCGGCGCCCTCGGACATGCCCATCCCGTCCGCGGCGTCCGCGAAGGCCTTGCAGCGGCCGTCCGCGGCGAGCCCGCGCTGGCGGGAGAAGCTGAGGATCGCGCCCGGCGTGGACATCACCGCCACGCCGCCGACCAGTGCGAGCGAGCAGTCGCCGGCGCGCAGCGCCCGGGCGGCCAGGTGCAGCGCGACCAGTGAGGCCGAGCACGCGGTGTCGACGGTGATCGCCGGGCCTTCGAGGCCGAGCGTGTAGGCCACCCGGCCGGAGACCACACTGGCCGCGCTGCCGGTCAGCAGGTGGCCCTCGTTCTCCGCGGACTGGGCCACCGCGGCGGCGTAGTCCTGGTAGTTGACGCCGGTGAACACCCCGGTGCTGCTGCCGCGCAGCGCCACCGGGTCGATGCCGGCCCGTTCGAGCGCCTCCCAGGAGGTCTCCAGCAGCAGCCGCTGCTGCGGGTCCATGGCGAGCGCCTCGCGCGGCGAGATGCCGAAGAACTCGGCGTCGAAGTCGCCCGCGTCGTGCAGGAAGCCGCCGTGGCGGGTGGTGGAGGTGCCCGGCCGGTCCGGGTCGGGGTCGGGGTCGAACAGGGTGTCCAGCGGCCAGCCGCGGTTGACCGGGAACTCGGACACCACGTCACCGCCCTCCACCAGCAGCTGCCACAGCTGATCCGGCGTGCTGATCCCGCCCGGCAGCCGGCAGCCCATCGCGACGATCGCGATCGGTTCGTCGGGTTCGGCGGCCCGCACGCCCGGGTCGTCGGCCGCGTCGGAGCGCTCACCGAGCAGGGAGGAGCGGATCAGCTCGGCCAGCACCCCGGCCGACGGGTAGTCGAAGACCAGGGTGGCGGGCAGCCGCAGACCGGTGGCCGCGTTGAGCCGGTTGCGCAGCTCGACGGCGGTCAGCGAGTCGAAGCCCAGCTCCTGGAAGGCCCGGCCGGCGGGCACGGCCTCCGCCGATCCGTGCCCCAGCACCTCGGCCGCGTGGCCGCGCACCAGGTTGAGGACGACCCGGGTCTGCTCGGCCTCCGGCAGTCCGGCCAGCCGCTCGCGCAGCACCGAGGCGGCCGGGGTGGCGGCCGGCGCCGCCGTCGTCCCGCCGAGCGCGCGGACCTCCGGCACCCCGGTCAGCAGGCGGCTGGGCCGCACCGAGGTGAAGACCGCCGAGAACTGCGCCCAGTCCACCTCGGCCAGGGCGATGACCGTCTCGTCGTCGTCCAGCGCGTGCTGCAGCGCGGTGACCGCCGGCTCGGGGTCGATCAGCGGCAGGCCCTGGCGCTGCACCCGGTGGAAGTCGGCCTCGTCGAGGGTCTCCCGCTCGGCCCACGGGTTGGCCGCCTTCCACACGCCCCAGTCGACGGTGGTGGCGGTCAGTCCGCGGGCGCGGCGGGCCTCGGCGAGCGCGTCCAGGTAGGCGTTGCCCGCCGAGTAGGCGGCGTGGTTGCTGCTGCCCCAGACGCCCGCGATCGAGGAGAACAGCACGAACGCGTCCAGCTCGCGGTCCAGCAGCTCGTCCAGGTGCTTGGCACCGGCGGCCTTCGCGGCGACCACCCGCTCGAAGGAGTCGACCGGGACGACGTCCAGCGGCGCCAGCTCGATGTAGGCGGCGGCGTGGAAGACGGCGGTGACCGGCTCGCCCCGCTCCTCCAGGTCGGACAGCAGGCGGGCGACCTCCTCGCGGTCGGCCACGTCGCACCGCGGCAGGCTCAGCCGGGTGCCCAGTTCGGCGAGTTCGGCCGTCAGCTCGGCCGCTCCGGGGACGTCCGCGCCGCGCCGGCCGGGCAGCACCAGGTGCTCGGCGCCGCCCCTGGCCAGCCACCGGGCGAGGTGCGGGCCGAGCGCGCCGGTGCCGCCGGTGACCAGGACGGTCCCGCGCGGTCGCCAGGCGCGGCGCGGCACGGTGGGGCGCGGGGCGCGGACCAGCCGGCGGGCGTACAGACCGGCCGGGCGGACCGCGAGCTGGTCCTCGCCGGTCGCGCCGGTCAGCGCCGCCCGCACGGCGTCCAGGGCGCGCGAGTCGAGCACCGGCGGTAGGTCGACCAGACCGGCCCAGCGCGCGGAGTGCTCCAGCCCGGCGACCATGCCGGTGCCCCAGACCAGGGCCTGGTCCGGTGCGGTCAGCGGGTCGCCGACGCCGACCGACACCGCGCCCCGGGTGGCGCACCAGAGCGGCGCGTCCATCCCCAGGTCGCCCAGCGCCTGGATCAGCGCCAGGGTGAGCGCGGCGCCGGTGGGCAGCGCCGGGTGGGCCGGGTGCGGTTCACCGGCCGACGCGAGCAGCGACAGGATGCCGGTGAGGCCCTCGGTGCCGCCGTCGGTTTCGGCCGTCGCGGCGGCCAGCCGCTCGGCCGCGGCGGAGCGCTCCACCTCCCGCTCGCCCAGCTCGACGGTGCGCACCTCGGCGCCGTCCCGGCCCAGTGCCCCGACCAGCGCCGCCACGTCGTCCGCCGGGTGCCCGGCGGGCACCACGAGCAGCCAGCGGCCGCCGAACGCGTCGTGCGCGGGGGTGGGCAGCTGCTGCCACTGGACGCGGTAGCGCCAGGACTCCAGCGCCGAACTCTCCTGCTGCCGGCGGTGCCAGGCGTTCAGCGCCGGCAGCACCTCGCCCAGCGACCCGGCGTCCACCGCCAGGGTGCGGGCCGTCGCGGCCAGGTCCGCGTCCGCGACCAGCCGCCAGAACGCGCCGTCGTCGCCCTCGGCGCCGGTGCCGGCGGGAGCGTCGGCGCTCAACCAGTAGCGCTGCCGCCGGAAGGGGTGGGTCGGCAGCTCGATCCGCCGCCCGCCGCCGCCCGAGTACACCGCGCTCCAGTCGACCGGCACTCCGCGCACCCACAGCTCGGCCGCCGTCGTGAGCAGCCGGGGGAGGCCGCCCTCGTCGCGCCGCAGGGTGCCGGTGGCCAGCACGTCGGGCACGCCGGCCGCCGCCGCGCCGTCCAGGACCGGCAGGGTCAGCACCGGGTGCGGCGAGACCTCCAGGAAGACCTGGTACCGCTGGTCGGCGAGCGCGCGCACCCCGGTCTCGAAGAGCACGGTCCGCCGCAGGTTGGTGTACCAGTAGTCGCCGGTCATCAGGGTGGTGTCCAGCCAGTCGCCGGTCACCGTCGAGAAGAGCGGCACCCTGCTCGCCGTCGGCCGCACCCCGGCCAGCAGCCCGGCGAGCCGCTCGCGGATCCGCTCGACCTGCGCCGAGTGCGAGGCGTAGTCCACCGGGATCACCCGGGCCCGGACGCCCTCGCGCTCGCAGACCGCGACCAGCTCCGCCAGGGCCTCGCTGTCGCCGCTGACGACGACGGCGGTGGGGCCGTTGACGGCGGCGACGGAGATGCGGTCGTGCCAGGGGGCGATGAGTTGGTGGGTGTGGTCGAGGGGGTGGGTGAGGGAGACCATGCCGCCGGTGCCGGTGATGGTGTGGA
>NZ_JAQYWW010000851.1:0-353 GCF_036322525.1 Streptomyces sp. BE20
AGTGGTGTTATATGCATTAAACGTGCGGTAATACCCGTTGGCCATTACCTTTTTATTGGTGGAGTTGGGGGTGGAGGTAACCTTCTTGGTGGTTTCGTTTGTGGTGTTGGTTCGCTTCGACCGGGGTTTGGCCGGGGGCGGTAGGGGGGTGGCCCGTTGCGCACCACCGCTTTTACCGTGGACACCCCGGTGGGTACCCGGGCGTTGGGGGGAACCGGGGGGACCGGGGTGACTACCCGGTCGCCCAGACCGTGATTTTGCTCGGGGTGGGGTTGGCCGTCACGGTCCTGGTGGGTTCGGTGGTGGTGGTGGTTGGCCTCTACCGGCGGTTGGCCCGCGCGGGCACGGGGGAG
>NZ_JAQYWW010000852.1:0-312 GCF_036322525.1 Streptomyces sp. BE20
CCGCGATGCTGTGGACGAGAACCGGGGGCGCGCTCACCTCGACGAAGGCCCGGAACCCCTCCGCGGCGAGCGTGTCCACCGCCGCGGCGAAGCGCACGGTCTGCCGCCGGTTGCGGTACCAGTACCCGCCGTCCAGCTCAGGACCCTCCAACCACCGGCCCTCCACCGTCGACAGGAACGGGATCGCGGCGGGACGGGGCCTCACCGCGGCCAGGAGCTCGGCGAGTTCCTCCTCGATCGACTCGACGTGGGACGTGTGGGAGGCGTAGTCCACCGGGACGCGCCGCACCCGCACACCCTGCTCCTCAAAGC
>NZ_JAQYWW010000853.1:0-591 GCF_036322525.1 Streptomyces sp. BE20
TCGGATACCGTGTTCCTCTACGGGGTGCCATAACGGATGTGACGCCCCCCACCGGAGGTAAGTCAGCGTATGAGTTCAAAGCGCAGCAAGAATCCAGCCCTGCCCGTACTCGACGACGCATTCCGACTCGCGTCGGTCAAGGACGCCGAGGAGTCCACCCGTGACTTGGCCGCGCGGCTGGCCACCACCGAGCTGCGCCGCGCTTCCCACCCGGGCCGGGTCACCTGGGAGCCCACCGATCAGGCCGAGCCCGTACCGGTCCCGCCGACTGTGGTCGACGGTGACGGGGACCTGTGGCTGCGGGACCGGGGCACCGGCACCTGGACCATGCCCGAGTTTAACCCGAAGGATTTCCCGGCCCGCTGTGGCGAGGTTCTGACGTGGAACGAGCTTGCCTGCGAGTACGGCCCGCTGACCGCGTTGGCCGACGACCGCCGCATCGGCGGCGGCCGGCGCTGACCGCGCAGCCCTCCGGGACGACCGCACCCCTGAAGCGCCCGTTGCGGTTAGCCGGGAGCTCCAGCTCACCGCCGAGCCCGACGATGGCGGCGAGCAGGTGAGCGTGGTGGTGGCGTGCGACGGCCTCGAGCA
>NZ_JAQYWW010000854.1:0-2453 GCF_036322525.1 Streptomyces sp. BE20
ATCAGACTGCCCAGATGCCGCCGGGAGACACCGGTAAACAGCCGATGCGCCAGAACCGCCCGATTGACCATGATCCGCACGCCGCGATCATGCCACCCGCAGCACAAAGGCCCCACTCGCTATCACGCACCAACTCGTAAGAACTCATCTCAATTGGGGGAGTCGACGGTGCCAGGTAAGATGACCTCTTGCAGCTCTTGCTGATTGCTCCTCAGGTCGACGCCCCGGCAGCTCCAGGTAGAGGGTGCCGGGGCGTTGCCGATCTTCGCCCGCCGTCCGCAGCCGGGTCACCGCCGGCACGATCATCTGCTGAAACTCGCCCGTCCCGGCTGGGTGGATCGTCACGCGCTCGTCCAGCAGCAACAGCTGCGTCGGCACCATGTGCGGCTACTCCATCGGCAGGCGCTGCCCGCTGCCCTGCGATCCCCGGGCTTGCCCTTGCAGCGTGACGTCGAGCCGTTGCCGGAAATCGGTGGGCTACCGGCGGTATGGCGCCTGGATGTGACGTCCCAGCCCCGTGCGGAGCGTAGGAATTTGGAACTCCCTGGAGGCGGGCCCGTGGTCAACACCGTACGCACCGTGATGACCTTCCCCGTGGACCCCGGGGCGTCGGCCCGGTGGTGGGGCGAGCTCCTGGACGTCCCCGTGAAGCTCGACGTCAGCGACACGGGGGCGGTCTATGCCTGGGTGGAGATCGGCGGGGTCGAGGTCGGCTTCCACCCGGTTGACGACGAGCGCAACCCCCCGGGGCGGCAGCCCGGTCGTCTACTGGGGCGTGGACGACATCGACCGGGTACGCCAGCGGTTGCTGGAGGTCGGCTGTGAGCACCACCGCGGTCCGCTGACCATCGGGCCGGGCCGGCGCATCGCCCAACTACGCGACCCGTTCGGCACGATCGTCGGCATCGAGGGCCCGTAACGGCACCCGAACGCCCTGCCGGAATGCGCCGGCCGGCTCGGCCCGGCGGGTCCTGGCGTGCTCGGTGCCGCTCCGTGCCGAGCGGCTGAGCTCCGGTTGCGGTCAGCGGCAGTTCCCGGCGGGAGGGGCGCAGAGCGTGACGTTGCTGACGCCCGGTAGGTCGGCGAGTAGCTGACGCAGGACGGTGAGGTCGGCGTCCGGTGTGCGGGGGTCGAAGACGACGACGAGTCGGCCGCCCGGCCCGTCACCGGGCGATGAGAGGTCAACGTGGGTGGCGCCGTGGCCGAGGCGCGAGCCGTCGTAGGTGAGGAGCTCCGGAAAGCCACCGTCCAGGAGAAGACTGCGGTCCTGGACGGTGGCGACGAGCGCGTCCGGCTCCTGGAAGTGGGGAGCTATCCATGTCTCGACGATGGCCCAGCCTGCGAAGCCGAGGGTGGCCGCGGACACCAGGGCGCCGATCGTGAGCGGCAGGTGCCGAGGTTCGGGACGCGACCGGCTTGCGGCGGCAAGGAGGACGATGCCCGGCGGCGTCAGCACGAACAGCCCGAAGACGGAGCCGAGAACGGAGAGTACGACCAGGCACCAGCCGACCGCCAGGCAGGCCCCCCGGAAGTCCTCGGCTTCCCGCGCGAACAGAGGTATGCCGATAGCCAGCGTACCGAGCACCAGTGGAGGGCCGATGAGCGACGCCCAGACGCCGTTGACCAACCAGACCACGGCCGGTGCGGTGCACAGCATCGCCAGTACCAGGAAGACCCAACCCGACCGCGGTACCGGTCGGCGCACGCTCGTGCTATCCATCCTCACCCCAATATTGAACGCGTTCAAATGCGGCAGGGATCACGCTACCAGGCCCGCCCGCGGCCGACGGAAGGGGTGGGTGAAAGGGTCCGTCCGGCGCCGTGTGGGCCGCCGGGCGTGGGTGGCCCGCCCGACTTGCGACCGCGCAGACGTCCGCTTTACGAGTCATCTCATTTGGAGAGTCTGCGGGTGCAGAGGATGGCTGCGGCGATGCTGGCGAAGGCGGCGAAGTGGTCGGCCTTGCGTTCGTAGCGACGGTGGAGCCGTCGGAATCCGCCGAGCCAGGCGACAGTCCTTTCGATCACCCAGCGGTGCCGGCCGAGGCGGTTGGAGGATTCGATCCCGCGCCGGGCGATGCGGGCCGCAATCTGTCGACGGCGCAGGTAGGAGCGGATGAAGCGGTGGTCGTAGGCTTTGTCGCCGTGCAGCTTGCTGGGTCTGCGCCGTCTCGGGCCGCGCCTGGAGCGGATCGGCGGGATGGCGTCGACGAGCGGGATCAGGGCCTGGCTGTCGTGGACGTTGGCCCCGGAGATCGCGAGCGACAGGGGCAAACCGGTACGTTCCCCCTGGCCCGTTGGGCGGGGGCTAGCCGCAATGCCGTGTAGATAGAGCTTGCGGATTCCTGTCACGGGTCTGGTGTGGTCAGGATGTCGATGCTGATGGTGGCTTTGTAGCTGGTCCGGTCGATGGTGCCTTTGGCGTTGTACTTGGAGATCGCGCGTTTGACGACGCG
>NZ_JAQYWW010000855.1:0-591 GCF_036322525.1 Streptomyces sp. BE20
CTGACGCTGTTCTTCAAGCCCTCCATGGGCGAGGTGATCTACGACGGCGTGTACATCCCGCTCAAGGGCATCCCGATGTCCGAGGCGTACGCGTCGACGGTCGACATCAGCTTCGAGGTGCGCGGCGGTCTGCTGGTCCGCCAGATCCACCACTGGGCCGCCCTGGTGTTCGTCGCGGCGATGCTCGTGCACATGATGCGCGTCTTCTTCACCGGCGCGTTCCGCAAGCCCCGCGAGATCAACTGGGTCTTCGGCTTCCTGCTGCTCGTCCTGGGCATGTTCGACGGCTTCTTCGGCTACTCGCTGCCGGACGACCTGCTCTCGGGCACCGGCATCCGCTTCATGGAAGGCGCGATCCTCGCCGTCCCGCTGGTCGGCACCTACATCCAGATGTTCCTGTTCGGGGGCGAGTTCCCCGGCCACGACATCGTGCCGCGCTTCTTCACCATCCACGTGCTGCTGATCCCGGGCATCATGCTGGGCCTGCTCGTCGCCCACCTGATCCTGGTCTTCTACCACAAGCACACCCAGTGGGCGGGCCCCGGCAAGACCGAGAAGAACGTCGTCGGCATGCCGCTGATGCCGGTCTAC
>NZ_JAQYWW010000856.1:0-415 GCF_036322525.1 Streptomyces sp. BE20
CTACCAGGGTATCTAATCCTGTTCGCTCCCCACGCTTTCGCTCCTCAGCGTCAGTAATGGCCCAGAGATCCGCCTTCGCCACCGGTGTTCCTCCTGATATCTGCGCATTTCACCGCTACACCATGAATTCCGATCTCACCTACCACACTCTAGCCTGCCCGTATCGAATGCAGACCCGGGGTAAAGCGCCGGGCTTACACATCCGACGTGAAAGGCCGCCTTCGAGCTCTTTACGCCCATTAATTCCGGACATCGCTCGCACCCTACGTATTACAGCGGCTGCTGGCACGTAGTTAGCCGGTGCTTCTTCTGCAGGTACCGTCACTTGCGCTTCTTCCCTGCTGAAAGAGGTTTACAACCCGAAGGCCGTCATCCCTCACGCGGCGTCGCTGCATCAGGCTTTCGCCCATTGTGC
>NZ_JAQYWW010000857.1:0-44885 GCF_036322525.1 Streptomyces sp. BE20
CACGACCCCGTCGCCGCCGCCTACGCCGACCGCGTCGTCTTCCTCGCCGACGGCCGCATCGTCGACGAACTCCACCAGCCCACCGCCGACACCGTCCTGGACCGCATGCGCCGCTTCGACGCCAAGGGCCGCACCAGCTGACACCGCGACAGCCGACCGCCCCCTCACCGACCCCAGGACACCCGGGAAACCCCATGTATCGCACCGCACTGCGCAACGTGCTGGCCCACAAGGGCCGACTGCTGATGACGGCGCTCGCCGTCATGCTCGGCACCGCCTTCGTCGCCGGCACCATGGTCTTCTCCGACACCTTCGGCAAGGCCATGCGGGACAGCAACTCCAAGAGCTACTCGGACGTGGCGGTCCAGGTCGTCGACAACTCCGCCGGAGCCACCGCCAGCGCCCGGGAGAAGAGCGAGAAGAGCCCGGCGACCCTGACCGACGCGACCGTCCAGCAGCTCGCCGCGCTGCCCGGCGCCGCCTCGGCCCGCGGCGTGGTGAGCGGCTTCACCGGCGTCGCCGACAAGGACGGCACCCTGATCGGCCAGGCCTGGTCGGCCAAGGGCGGCAACTTCGCGCCCGGTCCGGACGGCAAGGACACCCGGTACCCGATGGTCGAGGGCCAGGGCCCGAAGACGGCCAAGGAGATCGCCCTCGACCGGAAGACCGCCGACAAGGCCGGCTACAAGGTCGGCGACACCGTCCGGGTCGGCTCCAACGGCCCGGTCGTCGAGGCGAAGCTCACCGGCGTCTTCACCACCGACGACCCGGTGGTCAACACCGGCGGCACGCTCACCCTGTTCGACCGCGCCACCGCCCAGCAGCTGCTGCTGGAGCCCGGCCGCTACAGCGGCATCGTGCTCACCGCGAAGCCCGGCACCACCCAGGACGCCCTGCTCTCCCAGGTCGACGAGAAGCTCAAGCCCGGCCAGCAGATCGAGGTCCGCACCGGCGAGCAGCTCAAGGCCGAGGAGGAGCGGATGATCGCCCGCGGCACGGACAGCATGCGCACGATGCTGCTGGCGTTCGCCGCGATCTCGCTCTTCGTCGGCATCTTCATCATCGCCAACACCTTCACCATGCTGGTCGCCCAGCGCACCAAGGAGCTGGCCCTGCTCCGCGCGATCGGCGCCAGCCGCAAGCAGGTCACCCGGTCCGTCCTGGTCGAGGCCCTGGCGATCGGCACCGTGTCGGCGCTGGCCGGCCTGGTCGCCGGTGTCGGCATCGGCGCCGGGATGCAGTCCCTGATCGCCTCGCTGGACGACGGCATGCCGACCGGTTCGCTGGTCGTCAAGCCGCTGACCGTCGCGGTCACCCTGGTCGTCGGCGTCCTGGTCACGGTGCTCTCCGCCCTGATGCCCGCCATGCGCGCCTCCCGGATCGCCCCGGTCGCCGCGATGAGCAGCGGCGACCAGCCGGCCTCCCAGAAGTCGCTGGTGGTCCGGAACGTGATCGGCTCGCTGCTGGCCGCCGGTGGCATGGCGCTGGTCGCCTTCGGCGCGGCCAAGGGCAACTCCGACGGCCGGATCCCGGTCGCGATCGGCGCCGTGCTCGCCGTCCTCGGCGTCTTCATCCTGCTGCCGCTGCTCTCCCGCCCGGTGATCGCGCTGGTCGGCCCGGTCCTCGGCCGGCTGTTCGGCATGCCGGGCAAGCTGGCCCGGCAGAACGCGGTGCGCAACCCGCGCCGCACCGCGGCCACCGCGGCCGCGCTCACCATCGGCATGACCCTGGTCACCGGGCTGACGGTGATCGGCGCCTCGGTCTCCGACACGCTCGACAGGGCCGTCACCAGCTCGATGAAGGCCGACTTCCTGGTCTCGGCCGCCAACGGCATGAGCCTGTCCGACAAGGTCCCGGGCGAGATCGCCAAGGCCCCGGGCGTGACCGCCTCCTCGCCGCTGACCACCGTCTACTGGGAGCTCAACGGCACCTCCAAGGCGATCACCGGCCTGAACGCGGACACCTTCGACAAGCTGGTGTCCGTCGAGCTGAAGAGCGGCTCCGTCGCGGCCGTCGGCAAGGGACAGCTGCTGGTCGACGAGGACGTCGCGAAGAAGCTCGGCGTCACCACCGGCTCGACGATGAACGTCACCTTCCCCGACGAGACCACCGGCACCCTGACCGTCGGCGGCGTCTACACCAAGGGCGGCCTGCTGGGCCCGGTCATGCTGGCCAACAGCGAGATCGTCAAGCACGAGCCGCAGCCGTACCTGAACAACGTCCTGGTCAAGGGCGCCGACGGGGAGAGCGACAGCCTCAAGCAGTCGCTGAAGAGCGCCACCGGCGCCAACCCGGTGATCGAGGTCAAGTCCAAGCAGGACGTCCGTGACGACTTCAGCCAGATCATCACCTTCGCGCTGAACATGATGTACGGCCTGCTGGCGATGTCCGTGATCGTCGCGATCCTCGGGGTCATCAACACCCTCGCGATGTCGGTCTTCGAGCGGAAGCGCGAGATCGGCATGCTGCGGGCGATCGGCCTGGACCGCGGCGGCATCAAGCGGATGGTCCGCCTGGAGTCCGTGGTGATCTCGGTCTTCGGCGCCGGCATCGGCGTCCTGCTCGGCGCCTTCATGGCCTGGGCGATCAACGGCACGCTGAAGTCCAACCTGCAGGGCCTGACCACGGTCCTCCCGTTCGGCCAGCTGCTGATCTTCCTGGTGCTGGCCGGCCTGGTCGGCCTGGTCGCCGCCTTCTGGCCCGCCCGCCGGGCGTCCAAGCTGGACATCCTCGCCAGCATCAAGACGGACTGACCCCGGGCCGGTTCGGCACCGGACACGGAAAGGCCCCCGCCAGAGGGTTCGGCGGGGGCCTTCTCGTACTTCTCGTACTCCGCCCGACTCGCACAGCCGGCTGAGCACCACGGAGGTCGTGGTCCGGCAACGCTGCCGGGCGGAGGGCCTCCGACTCATACCCCGGTGCTCCCACACCGGGGTCCGCAGTCGCCTACTTGCTGCCGGCGAGCTCCTTGTCGGCAGCAGGCTTGGCAGCCTCGGCGGGCTTGGCGGCCTCGACCGGCTTGGGCGCGGGCGCCGCGGCCTCCTGGAACGCCTCGAACGGCTTCTCCATCTGCGACAGGCCGACGGCCTCGCGCTTCAGGAAGACGGCCAGGGTCCAGTCGGTGAAGACGCGGACCTTGCGGTTCATGGTGGGGACCATGGCGCCGTGGTACAGGCGGTGGAACCACCAGGCCGGACGGCCCTTCAGCTTGTACTTGCCGAAGAGGATCGCCACGCCCTTGTGCAGGCCGAGACCGGCGACCGCACCCAGGTTCTTGTGCTTGTACTCCTGCTGCGGGAACCCACGCATGCCGGAGATGACGTTGTCACCGAGGACGGCGGCCTGGCGGACGGCGTGCTGCGCGTTCGGCGGGCACCAGGCACCCTCGCCGGCGGCGAGGTCCGGCACCTGGGCGTTGTCGCCGGCGGCCCAGACGTAGTCGAAGCCCTGGACCTGCAGGGTCGGCGCGGTGTCGACGTGGCCGCGGGGGCCCAGCGGCAGACCGAACTCGGCCAGCACCGGGTTCGGCTTCACGCCGGCGGTCCACACGATGGTGGAGGCGTCCGCCTCGACGCCGTTCTTCAGCACGACGTGCTGGTCGACGCAGGAGTCCATCGAGGTCTCGATGTAGATCTCGATCTGACGCTCTTCGAGCTTCTCCTTGGTCCACAGACCGAGGTCCGGGCCCATCTCCGGGAGGATGCGGTTGGCCGCCTCCACCAGGATGAAGCGCATGTCGTCGCGGCTGACCGTCTTGTAGATCTTGGCGGCGTCGCGCGCCATGTCCTCGATCTCGGCGATCGTCTCGACGCCGGCGAAGCCGCCGCCGACGACGACGAAGGTCAGCGCCTTGCGGCGGATCGCCTCGTCGGTGGTGGACTCGGCCTTGTCCAGCTGCGCCATGACGTGGTTGCGGAGGCTGATGGCCTCCTCCACGGTCTTCATGCCGATGCCGTGCTCCGCCAGACCCGGGATCGGGAAGGTGCGGGAGACCGAGCCGGTCGCGACGACCAGGTACTCGAAGGGCAGCTCGTACGAGTCGCCGGCCGCGGGCTGGATGGTGGCGACCTTACGGGCGTGGTCCACACCGGTGACCGCACCGGTGAGCACCTCCGCCTGCTTGAGGGCGCTGCGCAGCGGCGCGACGAGGTTGCGGGGCGCGACGTTGCCGCCGGCCGCCTCGGGGAGGAAGGGCAGGTACGTCATGTACGACCGCGGGTCGACGACCGTGACGGTCGCTTCGCCGTAACGCATCTTCTTGAGGATGCGCATCGCGGCATACAGGCCGACGTAACCACCGCCGACAATGAGGATGCGAGGACGCTCCGTGGTGCTCATATCCGAAAGTATCCAGCACCGTTCGGAGCAGCCTTCGTGAGCCCGCTCACAAGCTTCTGGACACCCCGTGCTACACTTCGCGCCCCCAAAATCGCTTCCCGGTCGACTCCTCGCGGCCCGTCCGGCCCCCCCGTGAGCACGTCCGTTCGAACGGCCCCGCTGAGCAGCAACGATCCGTACGGGGCCCGGGTTCCCCCACAGGATTTCGATTTTCAAACCTCTGGCGGGACGGGACCTGCGATCCAGCGGCTGTCATGCCGGGCGGGCCTTCGGTCCCACATATCGGACGGACCGGGCCCGTCCCCGGGGCGAATGACGGGATCTCCATGTGAAGAAATTCACGAACTTTCCCGCACGGCCCCGGGCGCGCCCCGGCCCCGGCACCCGCAACGGGGTGCCGGGGCCGGGAAAACGGCGTGGCAGGGGGGGCGGGGCCCGGTCAGGAAACGATGCTCCAGGCGATCCCGTCCAGGATGTCGTGCTCGCTGACGACCACCTCGGCGGCGCCGGTCCGCTCCATGATCTCCAGCAGTTCCAGCGCTCCGGCGGCGATCACGTCCACCCGGCCCGGATGCATCGACGGGATGGCCGCCCGCTCCGCGTGGGTGGCGTGCAGCAGCCGCTCGGCGATCGCGGCCACCTCGGCGCGGCTCATCCGCGAGTGGTGGATCGCCTCGGAGTCGTACCGGGGGAGGTCCTGGGCGATGGCCGAGAGGGTGGTCACCGTGCCCGCCAGGCCGACCAGGGTGGCCGCACCGGTCAGCGGGACGCTCTCCGCCGCCCGGTCCAGCTCGGCCCGGACGTGCGCCCGCGCCTCCTCGACCTGCTCCGCCGAGGGCAGCTCGGCGCCGCCGAAGTGCCGCTCGGTCAGCCGGACGCAGCCGATGTCCACCGAACGCGCGGCCCGCACGTCCTCGTCCCCGAGCACGAACTCGGTCGAGCCGCCCCCCAGGTCGAAGACCAGGTACGGCGCCGGGAACTGACCGCCGGTGAACTCCTTGGTGGCGCCGACGAACGAGAGGTGCGCCTCCTCCTCGCCGCTGACGACCTCGGGCTCCACGCCCAGGACGGCACGCACACCCTCGATGTACTCGGCGCTGTTCTCGGCGTCCCGGGAGGCGCTGGTCGCCACGAAGCGGATCCGCCCGGGGTCCACCCCGAAGCCGGACACGATCTCCGCGTACTCCCGGCAGGCCGCGAAGGTGCGGGCCAGCGCGTCCGGGTGCAGTCGGCCGGTCCGGTCCACGCCCTGGCCCAGCCGGTTGATCACCATCCGCCGGTCGAGGTCGGTGATCGCGCCGGTCTCCGGGTCGAGGTCGGCGACGAGCAGCCGGATCGAGTTGGTGCCGCAGTCGATCGCGGCGACCCTGGTGACGGTCACGCGCCGTCCTCCCCGGCCTCCTGGGAGGCCCGCTTGGCGGCGCGCTCGGCGGTCTTCTGCTCCTTGGCCGCGATCACGGCCGCGTCGTCCTTCGCCTTGGCCCGGTTGCGGGCCACCCGCTCACCGGCTGCGGTGACCTCGGCGGGGGAGACGCACGGGCCCTTGGCCCACCAGTCCTCCAGCAGGCCGATCGCCTCGTCGCCGAGCGGGTTGACGCCCTCGCCGGCCGCCAGCGAGTGGCCGACCAGGACGTGCAGGCACTTGACCCGGTCCGGCATGCCGCCGGCGCTGGGGAAGCCCTCCAGCACCTCGATGGCGTCGCGCCGGGCGATGTAGTCCTCGTGCGCCTTCCGGTAGGCGGCGGCCAGCTCCGGGTTCTCGGCCAGCCGGGCGCTCTGCTCCTTCATCACGCCGTCCGCCTCCAGGGTGCCGATCAGCGAGGCGGCCTTGGGGCAGGTCAGGTAGTACAGGGTCGGGAACGGCGTGCCGTCCGGCAACCGGGGGGCCGTCTCCACGACGTCCGGGTTGCCGCAGGGACAGCGGTGGGCCACGCCGCGCAGGCCGCGCGGGACCCGGCCGAGCTGCGCGGCGATGGCCGCGACGTCCTCGTCGGAGACGGTGGGGTGGTTCTCAGTGGTCATGGGAGGAGCTGTCTCCAGCGGGGGCGGGGGCGGGTGGTGAGGGAGGGGCGGAGGCGGCGGCCGGGGCGGCGGCAGGGGCTGCGGCGGCGTCCACCGAGTCCCAGATGCCGGCGTACCAGGGCCTGGCCGCCTTGGCCGGCCCGGTGGCCGGGCCCTGTGCGGGCGGCGGCGCGCCGACGGACGACCTGGTCGCCTCCCCGGCGGCCGGGTCCACCGCGATGTACGGGGTCTCCCCCGGCATCGCGTAGTGCAGCCGGGCGCGGGCCTGCACCTTGACGTACTCGGGGTCCTGCCAGCGGGCCTTCTCCCGGCGGAGCTGCTCGACCTGCTGCCGGGCGTGCTCGGCCTTGGCCCGCTGGGAGGAGATCTCGGAACGCTGCGAGATGAACTGCCGCGTCGGGTACGCCAGGATCGCCACCAGCGAGCAGAGCACCAGCACGAGGACGGTCGCCCGGCTCGTGAACCGAGGCCGGGCCGCCAAGCCCGGGATCCTCCAGCCTGCCATCTCCGGTGTCCCCTCCTGGTCGCGACGGTGCCCCGCCGTCCACCCTACGGGGTGAACAGGCGGGGCACCGGCGGGAGCTGTGTGTGTCAGCCCTCGTACTTGAACCGCGGGAAGGCGCCGCGGCCGGCGTACTCGGCGGCGTCGTCGAGGATCTCCTCGATGCGCAGCAGCTGGTTGTACTTGGCGACGCGCTCGGAGCGGGCCGGGGCACCGGTCTTGATCTGGCCGCAGTTGGTCGCGACGGCCAGGTCGGCGATGGTGACGTCCTCGGTCTCGCCGGAGCGGTGCGACATCATGCAGCGGTAGCCGTTGCGCTGGGCCAGCTCGACGGCGTCCAGGGTCTCGGTCAGCGAGCCGATCTGGTTCACCTTCACCAGCAGCGCGTTGGCGGTGCCGGTCTCGATGCCACGGGCCAGGCGGGCCGGGTTGGTG
Organism: Streptomyces sp. BE20; assembly: GCF_036322525.1. Classification (NCBI taxonomy): domain Bacteria; kingdom Bacillati; phylum Actinomycetota; class Actinomycetes; order Kitasatosporales; family Streptomycetaceae; genus Streptomyces; species Streptomyces sp. BE20. The sequence goes on from NZ_JAQYWW010000857.1 coordinate 7,298, forward strand.
ACGAACAGGTCGTCGCCGACGATCTGGACCTTGTCGCCCAGCTTGTCGGTCATGGCCTTCCAGCCGTCCCAGTCCGACTCGTCCAGCGGGTCCTCGATGGAGACCAGCGGGTAGGCGGCGACCAGGCCGGCGTAGTACTCGATGAGCTCGGCGGAGGTGAGCGCCTTGCCCTCGAACTGGTAGGCGCCGTCCTCGTAGAACTCGGAGGAGGCGACGTCCAGCGCCAGCGCGACGTCCTTGCCCGGCACGTAGCCGGCCTTCTGGATCGCCTCGACGATGAGGTCCAGGGCCTCGCGGTTGGAGTCCAGGTTCGGGGCGAAGCCGCCCTCGTCGCCCAGGCCGGTGGAGAGGCCGCGCTCCTTCAGCACACCCTTGAGGGTGTGGTAGACCTCGACGCCCCAGCGGACGGCCTCGGAGAAGGACTCCGCGCCGATCGGAGCGATCATGAACTCCTGGATGTCGACGTTGGAGTCCGCGTGCGAGCCGCCGTTGAGGATGTTCATCATCGGGACCGGCAGGACGTGCGCGTTCGGGCCGCCCAGGTAGCGGAACAGCGGCAGGTCGCTGGCCTCGGAGGCGGCGTGCGCGACGGCCAGCGAGACGCCCAGGATGGCGTTGGCGCCGAGCGAGGACTTGTCCGGGGTGGCGTCCAGGTCGAGCATGGCCTGGTCGATCAGGCGCTGCTCGGTGGCGTCGTAGCCGACGAGCTCCGGGCCGATCTGCTCGATGACGGCCAGGACGGCCTTCTCCACGCCCTTGCCGAAGTAGCGGTTCTTGTCACCGTCGCGGAGCTCCAGCGCCTCGAAGGCGCCGGTGGAGGCACCCGACGGGACAGCGGCGCGGCCGGTGCTGCCGTCGTCGAGGCCCACCTCGACCTCGACCGTGGGGTTGCCACGCGAGTCGAGAATCTCACGGGCTACGACGACATCGATGGACGGCACGAGGCATCTCCTAGCGGAAACAGGTTCGGCTGACGGTGGGTGCTGTCGGCCGGACGATTGCGGAGTCGTTACGACCAGAGCCTAACCGCACGGGCTCTCCGGGCCACGTCGGCCCGGGTCCCGTCTCAGCGTGTGGCACGGCTACCCGCCGGTAGTTCACCTGGTTGCCCCACGGAAGGGGGCCGGATCGGGACGAAGGGGCCGGACCCGGTCGAACCCGGCCCCCCTCGCGATCCACCGGCGAAACGGCATCAGCCGAGGGTGAGCACCTGGCCGGGGACGATCAGGTCGGGGTCGCCGCCGACGGTGCCGCGGTTGCCGTCGTAGAGCGCCTGCCAGCCGCCGGAGACACCCTGGCCGGCGGCGATGCCGGCGAGCGTGTCGCCCGCCCGGACGGTGTAGCCGTGGCCCGCGGCCTGCTGGGCGGCCGGGGCGCTCTGGGCGGCGGCCGGACGGGCGTCCTGGACCGCGGCCTGACCGGCGTACTGCTGGTAGACGCTCTGGTGGCTGGTCCAGTACCAGCCGCCGTTGTTCTCGTACCAGAACACCTTCGCGTCGGCGTCCCAGCCGGACGTGCCGGAGAAGGACGGGGCCTGCCCGTACTGCTGCACCTGCGGCCGGTCCTGCTGGGCCTGCGACGTCGGCGCGGCGTGCTTCGGGGCCTGCTTGGCCGCCTGGGCCGGCTTCTCCTGCTGGGCCGACTTCGGCGCGGCGTGCTTCGGCGCGTTGGTCTGCGGGGCGGTGGTCTGCGGCTCGCTCGGCTGGGTGGCGGCCTGCGGGACGGCCGGCTTGGCGTCCGCCGAGGTGTCGACCGCCGCCGGGGCGCCGCCCTTGCTCAGGCCCGCCTTCTTGGAGCAGACCGGCCAGGCGCCCGGCCCCTGCGAGGCGAGGACCTTCTCGGCCACCGAGATCTGCTGCGCCTTGGAGGCCTGGTTGGCCTGCGGCGCGTACGAGGTGCCGCCGAACGCCTTCCAGGTGCTGGGCGTGAACTGCAGGCCGCCGTAGAAGCCGTTGCCGGTGTTGATGCTCCAGTTGCCGCCGGCCTCGCACTGGGCGACCGCGTCCCAGGTGGAGACCGGGGCGGCGGAGGCACCGGTGGCGCTGAGGATCGGCAGGGCCAGCCCGACACCGGCGACGCCGGCGACGGCGATGGCCTTCTCGGTCTGGGTACGACGACGATGACGGCCGGTTCCGACGAACAGCATGAAGAGGTCCCTCTCCGCACGCCTGCGAGGTGAGCTGTCGGGTTCGGACCGGGAGGTGGCCCGGCCGCGCGAGGCGGCTTCACCCCAAGCCGTGGGGGACGGCAACAAACCTGGTTCCCCCGCCCCTGCCCAGGGTCTGGTCGGTTTCCCGGGGCACGACGGGCAGGACTCGGCGTTCCGTGCTCGGGGCTCGCAGCTGCGAACTCCACGGAGAGTAGACAGATCTGTAGAGCAATCACAAGCTCATATCGTCGGTATCACACGGAAATCACGTCAGGTGATGGATCGCCCACCAACGGGGGCGCTATGTCCGGGTTGGTGACGGTTCAATTCGCCGTCCCGCCTGGTCGGAGACCTTCCGTCAGCGTGTCGCGGGTCGCCTCACCCATCGGACGGAGCACCGGACGACTGCCCGGAAGAGGCCCTTTCGGGCATCTTCTCGGGGGTGAATTCCACGGGAAGTTCACGAAGTCCACGCATGATCAGACCACCGCGCCACCGCAGGTTCTCCGGGCTCTCGGCGAGCCGCAGGTCGGGCAGCCGGGAGAGCAGCGTGGTCAGCGCGGACCGCCCCTCCAACCGGGCCAGCGGGGCGCCGATGCAGTAGTGGATGCCATGCCCGAAGCCCAGGTGCGGGTTGTCCGCGCGGGCCAGGTCGAGGGTGTTCTCGTCGGCGAACCGCGCCGGGTCCCGGTCCGCCGCCGCGAGCACGACCAGCACCGGGTCCCCGGCCGGGATCAGCACCCCGCCGATGGTCAGCGGGCTGGTCGCGAACCGCCACGTCGCCAGCTCCACCGGCCCGTCGTAGCGCAGGAGTTCCTCGATCCCGGTCTCCAACAGACCGCTCTCGCCACGGGCGATCGACTCCTGGAGCAGGGCGCGCTGGCCGGGATTGCGCAGCAGCGCGTACGTGCCATTGCCGATCAGGTTCACGGTCGTCTCGAACCCGGCGAAGAGCAGGATGAAGGCCATCGCCGCGGCCTCGTTCTCGGTGAGGTGCTCGCCGTGGTCACCGGCCCGGATCAGGCCGGAGATCAGGTCGTCCCCGAGGTCCGCCCGCTTGCGGTGGATCAGCTCCGCCAGGTACTCGCGCATCCGCTTCACCGCGCGCCCCACACCGCCGCGCCGGCCACCGCCGTGCCGGATCATCATCCCGGCCCAGTCCCGGAAGTCGTCCTGGTCCTCGGCGGGCACCCCGAGCATGTCGCAGATCGCGTAGATGGGGAGCGGGAAGGCGAACTCGTGGATCAGGTCGGCGCTCCCGCGCTCCGCGAACCCGTCGATCAGCCGGTCGGTCAGCTGCTGCACCCGGGGCTCGAAGGCCGCCACCCGGCGCGGCGTGAACGCCTTCGACACCAGACGGCGGAGCCGGGTGTGGTCCGGCGGATCGATGTTCAGCAGGTGCGTCATCAGGTCGGCCTGGCGCTCGCCCGGGATGCCGACCCGGCCGGTGCGGTGCGCCTGCTCGCTGTGGTTCGCCGGGTTCTTGGAGAGCCGGCCGTCCGCCAGCGCCTGCCGGGCGTCCGCGTACCGCGTCACCAGCCACGCCTCCACGCCGCTCGGCAGGGTGGTGCGGTGCACCGGCTCGTGCTCGCGCAGCCACGCGTACGCCGGGTACGGGTCGGCGGCGAAGTCCCAGGTGAAGAGCGGAGGGCGGGCGGAGGCGGGCTGGACTGGCATGGAACGACGGTATCCCGGGTGCAAGTCGGACACGACAGGCGTGAGTCTGGTCACCTGAGGGGTATTCCCTGTTGCGGAGGGTCAGGACGTGCCTACGATCCTCCGCAAGATGTCCGTGGGCGCCGGTGCGGGGCCGCCCACAGGGAGGAGCAACACCATGCGGGACACCGGTTCGGTCGTCGTGATCGCGGTACTCCACGGCGGGTCGGGGGCCGACCTCGCCCGCAGGTTCACCGCCGCCGGAGCAGCCGGGATCCTCATCGCCGACCAGCAGGTCGGCATCGCCGAGGACCTCGCCACCGAGCTCGACCGGCCGGGCTGCCCGGTCGTCGGCGTCTGCGGCGACATCCGCCGCCCCAGCGACGTCGCCGCCCTCGTCGACACCGCCGAGAAGCACCTCGGCCCGATCGACCTGTTCTGCGTGGCCGGACCGGACGGCGAGCGGATCGTGTCGCTCGCCGACCTGCCCGACCACCTCGACCTGGAGCGGCTCGCCGAACTGGTCGCGCTGGTCGGCGAGGCGATCGGCGAGGTCGTCCCGGCGCAGCGGCGGCCGGCGAAGGACGTCGCGCGGGTCTGACCCGCGGTGGCGGGCCGGGCGCCCCGGTCCGCCGCGCGGGTGGCCCGGGCGGCTCCGACTACTCCGGCTGCTCCGGCTGCTCGGGCTGCTCCGACTGCTCGGGCTTGAGGCCCTCGGCCGCGCGGACCGCGTCCCGGTAGCCGCGTGCCGCCGCCCGCAGCGCGGCGTCCACGTCCACCCCCGCGTCGTGCGCGCGCTGCGCCACCGCGAGCAGCAGTCCGCCCGCCGATTCCGGCGTGAGCTCCGCGGGCAGCTCGTACGGCTCGTCCGACACGCCCGCGAACCCGGACCGGCGCACCCGCGACACCAGCTTCGCCGCGTACGCCAGCGACGGCAGCCCGGCCGGCACGCCGTCCAGCACCGACTCGCGCTCCGACTTCTCGGCGGCCTTCAGCGTCTCCCAGTTCGCCTCCACCTCGGCGGCGCCCGTCGCCTCGGCGTCCCCGAACACGTGCGGGTGCCGGTACATCAGCTTCTCGACGATGTCGCCCGCCACGTCGTCCACCGAGAAGGGGTCGGTGGGGTGCTCCTCGGCGATGCGGGAGTGGAAGAACACCTGGAGCAGGACGTCTCCGAGCTCCTCGCGGAGCGTGTCGCGGTCCCCCTCCTCGATCGCCTCGACCAGCTCGTAGGCCTCCTCGACCAGGTACTTCACCAGGCTGGCGTGGGTCTGCTCGGCGTCCCACGGGCAGCCGCCCGGCGAGCGGAGGCGGTCCATCACGGAGGCCAGGTCCAGCAGGCGGGCGCCCGGCAGGTCGTACGAGCCCGGCAGCACCTCGATCTCCGGCACCTCGCCCGCGTGCTCCACCGCGAGGCGCGCCAGCGCGTCGGTCAGCCCCGGGTCCCCGTCCGGACCACCCAGCCAGACCGTCGGGCCCTCCCCGGCCGGCTGCCCGGTCAGGAGCCTGGCCAGCGACGGCGCGGAGCCGGCCGGCACGACCTCCACCTCGACGCCGGCCTGTCGTACGGGGGCGAGCTGCGGATGCCCGGCGTCCCCCGCCAGCACCCGCCCCGCCGACCGCAGGGCCTCCCACGCGGACCAGGACAGCAGCCCGGGGGCCACCCGGTGGGTGGTGGTGAGGAGGATCAGCTTCGCGCCCGGAGGATTCGTCGTCACATCCCCGAACCTACCCGGCGCCGTCGTCTCCCCGCTCGCGGGTTTCGGCGCCCGGCCGCCCGGGAGTGCCTGCCGCCGTCCGCCGCTCCGCACCCCGCCCGCGCCGCCCGGAGCGGTCAGCGCGCGAGCCAGGGGTGGGCGGCGGGGGCGAGGCCGACGCGGTCCGGGTCCCAGGTGCCGTACCGGGGGTTGACCCGCAGGTGGAGGGCGACGGCGGCGGCGGCCAGGGCCCGGCGGACCGCCCTGTCTCCCGTCGGGGTGCCGGCGTCCTGGCCGGCGGCCGCGGCGAGGCGGTGGATCCCCAGCCGGCGGCGGAGGTGGTCGTCGATCGCCCCGCCCGGCACGCCCAGCCCGGCGAGCGCCCCGGCCAGCGGTTCCGCGCCGCCGTGACGCACCTCCTCCGCCGCGCGGGCCGCCGCCACCTCGGCCGCACCGACCGCCGGCCCCCGGTCGGCCACCGCCCGGGCCACCACCGCGTCGAGCACCAGATCGGTGACGGCCCGCCTGACCAGTCCGTCCGACTCCTGCCGGGCATCGGCCGACGCGCCGCCGGACACGTGCCGCAGTGCGGCCACCCGCGCCTCCACCGCCCCGACCGGGATCCGCCGGCCGTCCAGCACCGCCGCGGTGCCCGCCGTCAGCCCGGCGTTCCCGCACGCGGACAGGCCCGCAACGGCCAGCAGGGCACCGGCGACGGCGGTCCGACGACGGTGCATGGCGATCTCCGGGAGGCTTCCGTGGCTACGGGGGAAGGCGCGCGGCGGGGTCGGGGCTGGGCGGCGAGGGGGCGGCCGGGCGTTCCTCCCGAGCCTAGGCCGGGGCGGGCGGCCAGGCGCGGACCGTGGCCCGAACGGGTCACACGGGGCGGCGCGGGCTTCGGTCCTCGTGTCTCGGGCCTCGGCCTCGGCTTCGGGCGTAAACCCTGACGATCGTCCAGGTCGCCGTCTGCCTTTCGGGTCAGGTCGTGGCCCACCTGCTGCTCCTACCGTCCCGATCATGTCGAAAACGGTCAGGAACAACGCTGCCGGGAGGCGGGCGGCCGAGCGCCGGGCAACCGGGAGCGGTCGGGCATCGGGCGGTCGGGCATCGGGCGGGCGGACGAGGAACGGACGGAGGGCGGGAGCACGGACAGCAGGACGGACGACGGGTCTGCGGGTGACCCTCGCCGTGGCGCTTCCGGCGGCAGGGGCCTGTCTGGTCGGCCTGCTGGCCCCCGCGCACGGGGGTGGGGAAGGACCGGTCCGGGTGGTCGCCGGCGCGTCCGCCACCGGCTACCGGCGGGTGGTGGAGGCCGTCGCCGACGCGCCGCGCCCGGCGGCCGAGCTGGTGGAGCCCGCGACCGAGGCCGGACTGCTGGTGCTGGGCCTGTTGCTGGCGCTCGGCTGGTGGACGGCGCGGGGGCGACGGGACGCCCGCACGGTCGCGGGGGTGGTGCTCACCGGCCTCGGGACGGTGCTCGCATACGGGGCGAGCGAGGTGCTGAAGACCGTGATCGACGAGGAGCGGCCCTGCCGCGCGCTGGTCGGGCTCCCGGCCACCGTGCTCGCGGACTGCCCTCCGCCCGGCGACTGGTCGTTCCCCAGCAACCACGCGACCCTGGCCGTCTCGCTGGCCACCGGCCTCGTGCTGCTGAGCCCGCGCCGGGCCTGGTTGGTCGTCCCGGTCGGCCTCGGGACGGCGGCGCTGCGGGTGGCGGCCGGCGTGCACTACCCGCACGACGTGGTCGCGGGGGCCGCTCTCGGCGGAACGGTCACGGCCGCGCTGGTCGTCGCGCTGCTGCCCTCGGCGACGGCGCTGGTCGAGTCGCAGAACGGCGTCCGGCCGCTCGGGCCGCTGCTGCTGGCCCGGGCCGCGACGCCGGCCGCCGCGCCGGGTCCGGACACGGGCCCGGCGGCGGGGTCAGGCTCCGGAGGCCGCGGTCAGGCCGGCCTCGTGGGCGAGGACGGCCGCGGCCGCCCGGTTGGCCACCCCCAGCCGCGCCAGGACGGAGCTCACGTGGGCCTTCACCGTCCCCTCCACCACACCGATCCGGCGGGCGATCTGGCCGTTCGACAACCCGGCCGCGACCAGCGCCAGGACGTCCCGCTCCCGGGCCGTGAGTCCGGCCACCTGTTCACGGGCGGCGGCACGCCGGTCGGCAGGCCCGCCGGACCCGGCGGCGGCGAGGTGGGCCACGACCCGGGCGGCCACCCGGGGTGAGAGGTAGGCCGCGCCGTCCGCCACCGCCCGGACGCCGGCGATCAGCTCCTCCGGTTCGCCCGACTTGATCAGGAACCCGTTGGCGCCGCTGCCGAGGGCCCGCAGGATGTAGTCGTCCTCGCCGAAGGTCGTCAGCATGACGATCCCGGTCGCGGACCCGGTCCGGGTGGTCACGGCCGTCCGGCGGATCTCGGCGGCGGCGGTGATGCCGTCGGTACCGGGCATCCGGATGTCCAGCACGGCGACGTCCGGCCGGTGCCGCCGCACCAGCTCGACCACCTCCCGGCCGTCCCCGGTCTCGGCGACGATCTCGATCCCCGGGTCGGTCGTGAGCACCGCCCGCACACCGGCCCGCACCATCGGCTCGTCGTCCGCGATCACCACCCGGATCGGCAGACCGGTCGTGGCCGGCTCCGGGCCGCTCATCCGGCGCTCACGAGACGAGGGCGTCCAGGGAGATCAGCACGTCCCCCCGGAAGCAGAGCCGGTACGCGTCCCCGGAGCGGTCGTTGTTGAACGGCTCGGCCGTGATCGCGTAGTACTCGCACGTCACTCCTTCTCCCCGGGGCGGAGGATCGCCCACGGACGGATGGTACGGAACCTGACGGTCCGGCAGAAACCGCTGCACGGTCGCGCGGTCCTGGCCGACCCGGAGCGACGCGTAGTCCGCCGGGTCCAGCACGGCGCGGCCGGTGGAGTGGATCGTCCACGCGCGCAGGCCCGCGGTCAGCACCAGCGCGGTCGCCAGCGGCGCCAGGACGACCGCCGCCATCATCCGGCCCACCCGCCGGCGGGCGTGCCGCAGTTCGCGGGCCGGCGACACGACGACCGGCCCGGGTGGCGGAACGGCCGGGGCACCGGACCGCGGCAGGGAGGCGGACACCTCGAAGCCCCCGCCCCCGCTCCCGCCCCCGGTGCACGGCCCGTGGTCGAAGGTGCCGCCCGCCAGCCGGACCCGCTCGGCCAGGCCGATCAGACCCCGGCCACCGCTCCCGGGCACGGCCCCCGGTGCCGACGACGGACGTGTTGACGACGGCAGGGTCGAGGACCGGAGGGGCGAGGACCGGAGGGGCGACGGCGCGAGGGCCGACGGTGACGGGCCGTTGGCCACCAGGACGCGGGCGCCGTCCGCCGAGTACGCGACCCGCACCTCCACCGGCGCCCCCGGCGCGTGCTTGGCAGCATTGGTCAGCGCCTCCTGGACCACCCGGTAAGCGGCGTGCTCGGCCGCCCGCGACAGGCCGTCCGGCTCGCCGGTCACGGTCAGCCGGACCTCCAGACCGGCCGCCGCCGCCTCGGCCACCAGCTGCGGGACACCCGCGTCGGCGGGACCCCGGGCGTCGTGCTCGTCGGCCTCGTCCCGCAGGATCCCGATCACCTCGCCGAGGCGCTCGACCGCTGCCGCCGCACCCGCCCTGATCTCCTGGGCCGTCTCGCGGTGCGGCCCGGCCAGGTCCGGCGCCAGCTTCAGGGCGCCGGCCCGCAGGGCGATCAGACTCAGGTCGTGGCCGAGGGCGTCGTGCATGTCCTGGGCGATCCGAGCCCGTTCGCGCATCCGGGCCTGCTCGGCCACCAGCCGCTGCTCACGTTCCAGGCGCTCCGCCCGCTCCCAGCCGGCCCGCACCAGCTCCTGCGACTGCCGCCAGAACCGGCCCACCATCCAGGGCGCCATCCCGGCGCAGACCAGCAGCGACACGAACGACGTCCCCGCCACCATCCACGCCGGTACCGCCACCGCGGCCAGCACCCCGGCGGCGACCAGGACGGCCAGCACCACCACCGCCGGGCGCGCCCGGTCCGTCCGCCGGCCGGCCAGGAAGGCCGCCCCGATCGCCGGCACCACCCACCAGAGGGCCACCGGGCTCAGCCCGATCCCGGCCGCCGCCACCGCCAGCAACCCCCGGTCCGCCCATCGCGCGCTCGTCCACATCCGCACGACCCTACGGAAAACGCGGGGGCTGCGAATCTGTCGAAAGTCATGCCCGCACGCAGGAAGTCGGACCGGCGGACGCCCCCGGAGGCGATCAGGGACGGTGCGACGGAGGCCAGGGCGTGGCGCGGGGATCGGTGGTGGTGACGTGGCGGGGCTGCAGCGAGTCGAGGGTCCGGCGGAGCCTGCGCACGGCCGGGTGGTGCGGGCCTTCGCGGCGCTCACGGTCGAAGAGCAGCTGGAGCAGCCACGACCAGGCCGCCTCGGCCTCACCGAGCGCCGCGAGCAGTCCGCCGATCCGCTCGCGCAGGTCCAGCCCCCGCTCCTGGTCGGTGTCCGGCCAGTCGGCGAGCAGCGCCCGGTACTCGGCGAGTGCCTCGGCCCCCCGGCCGAGCTGTTCGAGGCACTCGGCGGCCCGGTACCGGTACTCCACGGCCGCCCGGCCGTGCGGACCGCCCTCGGCGGTGGCGGCGAGCTGCCGGTACTCCGGGAGCGCCTCGCGGTGGCGCCGCTCCTGCAGGAGGGTGCGGGCGTAGATGGCCCGGACGGTGCCGGCCAGCCCGGAGCCGTCGCCGAGCTCGGCCCGGACCCGGGGCAGCAGCCGGGCGGCGAGGTCGATCACCTCGGCACGCCGTCCGGCGTCGACCAGGTCGGAGAGCCGGGCGCAGGCTGCCGCGAGGTCGCCCTCCACCGGGGAGACCGGACCGGGCGGGGCGACCGGGCCGGCCGGCGGCGGGCCCTGCGAGGTGGGCGGCATCGGCACGGCGGCCATCAGGAACGGCGGCGGCTCGGCACGCGGCGGAGCGGGCGGCGCCGCCGGCACCGCCGCCCGACCCGGCTGCGGCGCGGGTTCCACCGCCCGGGGCTGCGGCTGGAGCGGGTGCCGGTAGGGCCGGGACGGGTCGGGCAGCGGTCCGTACCGGGGCTGCGGCACCGGGACGGCGGCGGGAACCAGCGGGAGCAGCCGCCCGTAGACCTCCTGCGCGTCGGCCGGACGCTCCTCGGGCCGCTTGGCGAGCAGGTCGAGGACCAGCCGCTCCAACGGCGCCGGCACCTCGGGGCGCAGCTCACGCAACGGCACCGGCGGGTCGTCGACGTGACGGCGCAGCAGGCCCAGCGCGGTGGGTGCGCGGAACGGCCCCTCGCCGGCGAGCATCTCGTGCAGCAGGCAGCCGAGCGCGTACAGGTCGCTGCGCGGGTCGACGGTCGCGGCCAGGGCCTGCTCGGGAGCCATGTACGACGGGCTGCCGATCGGGACACCGGTGAGGGTGAGGCGGGTGGCCTCGGGGTCGAGTGCGGTGGCGATGCCGAGGTCGAGCAGGACGGTCCGGCCGTCCTCACGGACCATCACGTTGCTGGGTTTCAGGTCGCGGTGGACGACCGGCACCGCGTGGACGGCGGCCAGCGCGGTGCAGAGCTGCGCGGCCACGGCGACCGCACGCTCGACCGGGAACGGCGCGTCCTCGGCGATCAGGTCGGCCAGGCTGACGCCGGTGACCCGCTGCATGACGAGGTACAGCTCGCCGCCGTCCTCGCCGGCGTCGAAGACGGTGACGAGGCCCGGGTGGTCGAGGGCCGCGGTGGTGCGGCACTCGCGGAGGAAGCGGCGGCGGAGGTCGTCGCCGGGCGCGCGGTGGTCCCCGCCGCGCCCGGCGTCGGCCCCCGTGGCGGCGAGGAGCCGGTCGGGGCGGAGCAGTTTGACGGCGACCGGGCGGAAGAGCCGTTCGTCGTGGCCCGCCCAGACCTGGCCCATGCCGCCGTGGCCGATCTTCTCGGTGAGGCGGTAGCGGCCCCCGATCACCCGGGCCACCGTCACGGCCGGCCCTCGCGGGCCTGGCGGCGCAGCAGTTCGCCCAGCTCGCGCAGCTCGTCGGAGGTCGCGGGGCCGGCGTCCGGGGCCGGCGCGGGCGGGTACGGCGCGGCGGCGGCGAACGGCTGGGCCTGGGCAGCGAACGGCTGGGCGGGGGTGCCGAACGGCTGGGCCGGAGTCCCGAACGGCGCCGGAGTGCCGAAGGGCTGGGCGCCGAAGGACTGGGCGCCGAAGGACTGGGCAGGGGCGGTGAAGGGCCGGGCGGCCGTGGGCGCGGCGGGGGCCGGGTAGCCGTACGCCGGCTGGGCCGGGTAGGGGGCGGTGACGGCCTGCGGGGCGTAGTGACCGCCCGGCGCCGCCGGGTGCGGGCGGCCCGCCTCCCAGACCGCACGCCGGTCCATCACCAGGAAGTGCGCCGGCGGGACGAACCACATCAGCACCATCATCACCATGCCGACCGTGTCGGCGGTGGGGGCGCTGCCCTTGGGGCCGTTGCCGGCGACCCCGATCGCGACGATGTAGGCGAGGAAGAGCCCGGCGAAGGCGACCGCACCGACGATGTCGTACGCCCGGCGCCGACGGACCGCCAGCAGCAGGGACGGCACCATGCCGAGCAGGCCGATCGAGAGCAGCGGGGCGAGCACCACCAGCACCCGGCCGAGCACCCCGTACGGGCCGGCGGGCCGCGGGCCGGACGGCACCGGGCCCATGACGGTCGGCGGCCCGGGGTAGGGCACCGCGCCCGGTATGCCCCCGGCGGGCCCACCGCCCGGGAAGGCGCCGCCGGGCGGTGGGCCGAACTGCCCGGGGTACTGCCCTGACATGCGCGCTCCTGAGCGGGTGAGTACGGCGGCCGTCCGGGTCACGGAGCGACCCCGCACACCGTACCGCCCCCACCCGACGGGCCGGGATCCCTCGGACCGCCTCCGCCGCCCGGGCAGTGGACCTCCCACCCGCCCCGGTCTGCCGCGGCCGGTCCGCCGGACGGCACGTCAGGAGGTGTGCGGCGGCGCGGCCGTCCCGGTGGCGAGGGCGTCGGTGAGGGCCTGGGTGAGGACGCGGCCGAGCGCGGCGGCCTGCTGCAGGGTGGTGTCGAACGCGGCGAGGCGGGCGAACGCCTCGCCGAGGCGCCGCTGTTCGGCGATCGGGAGGCGGGGCAGCTCGACGCGCCGGATGTCGAGGCGGGTCGTGGTGGAGGCGTGGCTGGCGGCCCGCCGGGTGGCCGCGGTGGAGCGGAGGTGGCCGGCCAGGAAGTGCGGGTCGAGGGCGTCCGGGTCGGGCCGGAGCAGGTGGAGCTGGCGGCCCAGGGCCGCGCCGGCCGGCGGTCCCGCCGGGCCGACGACCCGGGCGACGGCCCCGCCGAGGGCCGGCACGACGACGTCGCCGGGCCTGGTCAGCGGCGGGCCGTCGGCGGTCGCGGCCGACCGGTCGAGAACGGCACCGGGCGGGGTACCGGCGGCGAGGTCCTGGTCGGTGAGCACGGGCGTGCCGGCCGGGTCGGCGTCGACCGGCCGGCCGGGTGCGCCGCTGCCGGAGGAGTACACCTCCAGGACGCCGGCCCGGACCAGCTCCCCCAGCGTGACGACCGCGCCGGTGCCCACGCCTGCGCCCGCCCCGGAACCGGCCCCGAAACCCGCCTCGGAGCCCGTCCCGAAGCCCGTCCCGAAGCCCGAGCCGGTCGGCTCCGGGAGCAGCGCGCCGGGGTCGCCCAGGGCGTCGAGCATCTCGGTCAGCCGGCCGCTGAGGTGGGACAGTTCGGCCGCGCCGCCGAGCGGGGCGGCGGGCGGGACGTGGCGGGTGGGCGAGAGGTCGGTCTCGTCGTCGAGCAGGTCGATCGCCGCCATGGTCCGGTACGCGCCGGGGCGGTCCGGGGGGAGCGGCAGGCTCTCACGGGCGGCGAGGTCGAAGGCGCGCCAGGCGTCCAGGACGATCCGGTGCAGGTCCGGCCAGCGGACCTTGTCCCGGCCGCCCTCCGCGGTATCGGCCGGGGAGGCCGGGGCGGAGGTCGCGTCCAGCAGAAGTACCTGCCGGAAGTCGTCCCCCGGGCGCGGGGCGCGCAGCACCCAGAGGTGCAGCGGCACGCCGTACGGGGGTGCGGCGCCGGCGGGGAGCGCGACGACGGCGCGCAGGGCGCCGCTGCGCAACAGTTCGGCCCGGACCCGGCGGCCCGCCCGGCGGGTCGCGACGGTCGGGGGGAGGAGGAGGGCGGCGAGGCCGCCCGGGCGGGTGTGGGCGAGACAGTGCAGCACCCAGGCGAGTTCGGACTCGCCGCGCGGCGGCACGAGACCGCCGGGCCACCGGTGGTCGAACTGCAGCTCGTCGTGGCCCCAGTCCCGCTCGTTGTACGGGGGCTGGCAGAGCACCGCGTCGAAGGTGCGGCCGGGGTGGGCGTCGGCGCGCAGGGCGTCGCCGGCACGCAGGTCGAGCGGGAGCGGCCCGGGGTCGGCGGCGGGCGCGTGCAGGGCGAGCCGGAGCCGGGCGAGCGCGGCGGTGACCGGGTCGGCGTCCTGGCCGTACCGTCCGGTGGTCGGGGGCAGCGCGAGCAGCATCGCGCCGAGGCCGGTGGCCGGGTCGAGCACGGTGGCGGGCACACCGGCGACGGCGGCGAGCAGGCCGGCGGCCTCCGGCGGGGTCGGGCTGAGCTGCCGGGTGTTGGCCTCGGCGTAGCGGGTGAGCAGTTGCTCGAAGGCGGCGGGCGGTCCGGCCGCGGCGGAGAGTTCGGCGAGCAGGCGGGCGAGGTCCAGCTGGGTGGAGCCGAGCAGCCCGGGCAGGTGGAGGTCGGCGGCGCCGTGGGGGCCGAGGGCGGTGTCGGCCGCGTCGGCCAGCGCGCGGGGCAGTCCGGTGGCGAGCCGGGCCTCGGACTGGGCGGCGAGTGCGGTCCAGCGACCCGGTTCGCGGTGGTGCAGCAGGAGGACGGCGCCGGCCTGGACCAGCGGGGCGGCGGGGTGGCCGGCGGGGTCGCGGAGGGTCTCGACCAGCCGCCAGACGCGTTCGAGCAGGGGCAGTTCGGCGATCTTGCCCTGGGCGCGGAGCCAGGTCTCGACGTCGGCGAGGGCGAAGGCCGGGCTGCTGTCGGTGCCGCCGACCGGTCGCGGGAAGTCGGGGTGCCGGCGGCGCCAGTTGCTGACGGCGGCCCGGCCCACCCCGGCCAGCCGGGCGATCTCGACCGCGGTCACCTCGGGACGGTCCGGCATGGGGGCTCCTTCGGCGACGGTTACGACTACGGCTACTACGGCCACGGCGGCGCCGGGGCTGCGACGCGCGCGGGGGGCGGGCTGGGCGGGGCACCGGGCCGGCCGGTGTGATCACACAGCATAGCCAGCACCGACCTCCGGGCCGTTCACACGTGAACAGAGGTGTTTCGTGAATCGTCATTGACATCGTTCACAGGCCGTGGTGTGATTTCTCCTGTCACCGCCGCACCGGGCGGCACACCGGAAGACCAGGAGAGCCTCATGTCCACCACCCGTCGCACCGCCGCCCTGCTGCTCGGCGCCGCGCTCGTCACCCTCACCGCGACCGCCTGCGACGCCGGCGGCGCCTCCGTCTCCACCGAGGCCAAGCAGACCGCCGCCGCGACGCCGGCCGCCGAGGGAGGCTCCGCCCCGGCCAAGCCGGCCGACGGTCAGCCCGCCGCCGAGAGCAAGCCGGCCGAGGCCGCCAAGGCGCCCGACGCGGCCAAGGCCCCCGCCAAGATCGGCGACACGATCGGGCTCAAGGGCAGCCTCGACAAGGGCAACACCGCCGACGTCACCGCGGTGAAGGTGGTCGACCCTGCCGAGAGCGCCAACGCGTACCTCAAGGCCGAGGACGGCAAGCACTACGTGGCCGTGCAGTTCCAGATCAAGCCGACCGGCTCGAAGGCCTACAGCGAGGCGCCGTGGAGCAGCGCCAAGGTGGTCGACGCCCAGGGCCAGTCCTACGGCCCGACGCTCGCCGAGACCAAGGCCGGCCAGTCCTTCCAGACCCCGACCAACATCGCCGGCGGCGAGACGGGCAAGGGCTTCGTCGTCTTCGAGGTCCCGAACGGCACCAAGCTGGACAAGGTCCAGTTCTCCCTCGACAACGGCTTCGCCCAGCAGGTCGGCCAGTGGAAGATCGGCTGACGGCCCTGTGCACAGCCCCGCCGCAGCATCGGTCCGGGCCCGGCGGGCACGGCACGAACGCGAACGGCGCAAACGGCGGGCACGACGCGAACGGCGGCCCCGGGCGTCACCGCCCGAGACCGCCGCCCACCGGGGATCCCCGGCTACTGCTTCTTCGCCCCCGCCAGGTCGTCGAACATCGCCGACAGGAACTCCCGGCACCACGCCAGCAGCTCCCGCCCGACCAGCGGCTTGCCGCCGATCCGGCCCGTGGCCGGCCGCGGCACCAGCAGCAGCCGGGTGGACGCCTTCACCTGGCTCCGCGGGTAGAGCCGGTTCAGCCGCAGCTGCTGCGACTCCCTCAGCTCCACCGGACCGAACCGCACGTTGGAGCCCTGCAACGTGATGTCCGAGATCCCGCAACGCCGGGCGTACAGCCGCAGCGCCGCCACCATCAGCAGGTTCTCCACCGCGTCGGGCAGCTTGCCGTACCGGTCGACCAGCTCGTCCCGGACCTGCGTGATGTCCTCCTCCGAGTTGACCGCCGCGATCGAGCGGTACGCCTGGAGCCGCAGGCGCTCGCCGGGCGCGTAGTCGTGCGGCACGTGGGCGTCGACCGGAAGCTCGATCTTCACCTCCAGCGGCTCCTCCTCCGGCTCGCCGCCGTTGGTCAGCGACTCCCGGAACTCGGCCACAGCCTCGCCGACCATCCGCATGTAGAGGTCGAAGCCGACACCCGCGATGTGCCCGGACTGCTCACCGCCGAGCAGGTTGCCCGCCCCGCGGATCTCCAGGTCCTTCATCGCGACGTACATGCCCGCACCCATCTCGGTGTGCTGGGCGATGGTCGCCAACCGCTCGTGGGCGGTCTCGGTCAGCGGCTTCTCCGGCGGGTACAGCATGTACGCGTACCCGCGCTCCCGCCCACGGCCCACCCGGCCGCGCAGCTGGTGCAACTGGGAGAGGCCGAAGGTGTCGCCGCGCTCGACGATCAGGGTGTTGGCGTTGGAGATGTCGATGCCCGACTCCACGATCGTGGTCGACACCAGGACGTCGAACTCCTTCTCCCAGAAGTCGACGACCACCTTCTCCAGCTGGGTCTCCCCCATCTGCCCGTGCGCGGTGGCGACCCGCGCCTCGGGCACGAGGTCCTTCAGCCGGGCCGCCGCCTTGTCGATCGACTCCACCCGGTTGTGGATGTAGAACACCTGGCCCTCGCGCAGGAGTTCACGCCGGATGGCGGCCGAGATCTGCTTCTCGTCGTACGGGCCGACGAACGTCAGCACCGGGTGCCGTTCCTCCGGCGGGGTGGTGATGGTGGACATCTCGCGAATCCCGGTGACGGCCATCTCCAGGGTTCGCGGGATCGGGGTGGCGGACATCGTCAGCACGTCCACGTTGGCCCGCAGCTTCTTCAGCTGCTCCTTGTGCTCGACACCGAACCGCTGCTCCTCGTCGACGATGACCAGTCCGAGGTCCTTGAAGCGGGTCTCCGAGGAGAACAGCCGGTGGGTCCCGATGACCACGTCCACCGACCCCTCGAACAGGCCCTCCAGCACGGCCTTCGCCTCGGAGTCGCTCTGGAAGCGGGACAGCGCCTTCACCGTGACCGGGAAGTTGGCGTACCGCTCCGCGAAGGTCGAGAAGTGCTGCTGCACCAGCAGCGTGGTCGGCACCAGCACCGCCACCTGCTTGCCGTCCTGCACCGCCTTGAAGGCGGCCCGCACCGCGATCTCCGTCTTGCCGTAACCGACGTCGCCGCAGATCAGCCGGTCCATCGGGACGGACTTCTCCATGTCCGCCTTGACCTCGGCGATGGTGGTCAGCTGGTCGGGCGTCTCCGCATACGGGAAGGCGTCCTCCAGCTCGCGCTGCCACGGGGTGTCCGGCCCGAAGGTGTGGCCGGGCGCGGCCATCCGGGCCGAGTACAGCTTGATCAGGTCCGCGGCGATCTCCTTGACCGCCTTCTTGGCGCGCTGCTTGGTCTTCGCCCAGTCCGCGCCGCCGAGCCGGTGCAGCGTCGGGGCCTCGCCGCCGACGTACTTGGTGACCTGGTCCAGCTGGTCGGTGGGCACGAAGAGCCGGTCTCCGGGGTGGCCCCGCTTGGCCGGCGCATACTCCAGCACCAGGTACTCGCGGGTCGCGCCCTGCACGGTGCGCTGCACCATCTCGACGTACCGGCCGACGCCGTGCGCCTCGTGGACGACGTAGTCGCCGGCGGCCAGCGCCAGCGGGTCGATCGCGTTCCGGCGCCGGGACGGCATCCGCCGCATGTCCTTGGTCGAGGACTTCTGGCCGGACAGGTCGGTCTCGGTGATCACGGTCAGCTTGAGCGTCTCGTCGACGAAACCGTGCTCGATCGAGCCGCAGGCGACGTAGACCACGTCCCGGGTCGGCGCCTCCGCGAGGTCGGCGACCAGCCGGGCCGGGATGCCCTCGTTGCCGAGCACCTCGGCGAGGCGGCTCGCCGGTCCGTGCCCCTCCGTCACCATGACGACCCGCCAGTCGGCGGCCAGCCGCTCCTTGGCGTCGGCGATCGCCCGGGCGGTGTCGCCCCGGTACGCCTCGACCGCGTGCATGCCCAGCGTCAGGGTGTTGGCGTCGAACTCCAGCACCTCGTGCACCGAGGACTCGCTGGTGGCGAACGGGCTGACCGACCACCAGGGCAGCCCGATCTCGGCGGCGTGCTCGCGCACCTCGGCGAGTGAGCGCAGCGAGGCGGCCGAGACGTCGATCGCCTCCAGGTCGATCGGCCGGTCCCCGCCGGCCGCGGCCGCCACCCAGGAGGCGTGCAGGAACTCCTGACTGGTCGCCACCAGGTCGGCGGCCCGGGTGCGGACCCGCTCCGGGTCGCAGACCACCGCGACCGAGCCGAGCGGCAGCACGTCCAGCAGCAGCTCCATGTCGTCCACCAGGACGGGCGCCAGCGACTCCATGCCCTCGACCGCGATGCCCTCGGCGATCTTGTCCAGGATCTCGGCCAGCCTGGGGTGGTCGGCCGCCAGCGCGGCGGCCCGGGCCCGGACCTCGTCGGTCAGCAGCAGCTCGCGGCAGGGCGGCGCCCAGAGGCCGTGCTCGGCGATCTCCAGCGACCGCTGGTCGGCCACCTTGAAGTAGCGGACCTCCTCGACGTCGTCGCCCCAGAACTCCACCCGCAGCGGGTGCTCCTCGGTCGGCGGGAAGACGTCCAGGATGCCGCCGCGCACCGCGAACTCGCCGCGCTTCTCGACCAGTTCGACCCGGGAGTAGGCGGCGCCGGCGAGCTTGCGGGCCACCTCCTCCAGGTCGTGCGACTCGCCCCGCAGGACGGCCACCGGCTCCAGTTCGGCCAGCCCCTTCACCTGGGGCTGGAGCACCGAACGGACCGGCGCCACGATCACCTGCACCGGACCGGCCGCCGGGTCGTCCGCGCGGGGGTGCACGATCCGGCGGAGCACCGCCAGCCGGCGGCCCACGGTGTCCGAACGGGGCGAGAGCCGCTCGTGCGGCAGTGTCTCCCAGGCGGGGTATTCGGCGACCGCGTCCGGCGGCAGCAGCGAACGCAGCGAGGCGGCGAGGTCCTCGGCCTCCCGGCCGGTGGCGGTGACGGCCAGCACCGGGCGGCCCCGCTCCCCCGCGGCCTGCCCGGCGAGCGCGCGGGCCAGCGCGGCGATCGCGAACGGCCGGGCGGCGGGCGGCCCGACCAGGTCGAGGTGGCGGCGGCCTCCGGCCGCGGTGCCGGTGGCGGTCGCGGCCTCGATCGCCTCGGCGAGCGCCGCGTCCCGCGCGACGACATCGAGCAGTCCGGTCAGGCTCATCTGGAGTCTCTTCTTCGTCCCGTGGCTGGTGCTGCCCCGGGGCCTCGAAGGCCCGCCCGGGCAACGCGAACGGCCCGGCGCGCCGAGCGGCCGGGGGTCTCCAGACTACGCCGCGAGGCAGACGCGCACGCGGCGCACGGCCGGGGGTCGCGACCGGCCCTCACCGGACGCCGTCCGGACGGCGTCCGGACGGCGCCGGGGGCGCCGACGGGGACGTCGACGGTCCGGATCCGGAACGAGGGCCGCCCGCCGGCCGGGCGCGGACGAACCACCGGCCGCACGCTGCCGCTCCGGCTGTTTCGCCGCATTGTTCCCTCGCCGTCGCGATCTGCCACGAACTGGACATACTCCTGTCACTGCCCGTCCATGGAGATCGCGCACCATGGTGAATGTGCCCGCCGCACCCAACCGTGGGGGATGGCTGCGGAAGGCACGGTCGCACACCCGATGGGGGTCGGGAGTGCGAGGCCGGGCGACCCTGGGTGGGGGCGCCCGCCCAAGCGCCGGGAACCGTGGCGCCCTTTCCTGGAGGGCGCCACGGGTCTCGGCCTCCTGCGTTTCCGGGGGCCGCGACCGTCTGCGAGTCCGCTCCCCGGCTCCGCTCCCCGTGGCCGCTCCCCGCGTCCTCTCCCCGGAACCGTTCACCAGCCGCTTCCGGGCCGCTGCGAGCGACGTGCGGCGCCTCCTCCCGGCGGGACCGCTCCGCGATCCGCCCCGGAGGGCCACCTTCCGTACCTCCCGGCGCGATGCCGGGAAAACCCACGCGGTCCGGCGCCGCTCCCTACCCTGTGGTGAAGACCGTGTGGGGACGCCCGGAGGGGCCGAGGGGCGTCGCGTGGAGGGGGATCTTCGTCATGCGCGTTGTCATCGCAGGCCAGGGCTACGTGGGACTGCCACTGGCGGTCCGCGCCGCCGAGGTCGGGCACCGGGTGGTCGGCTACGACGTGGACGAGCGCCGGATCAAGCGGCTGGCCGTCGGCGAGTCGTACGTCGAGGACATCCCCGCCGCGCGGCTGCGGCCGCTGCTGGAGAACGGAAGCTACCTGCCCTCCGCCGATCCGTCCGACGTGGCGGGCTTCGACATCGCGGTGATCACCGTGCCGACACCGCTGCGCGACGGCGCGCCCGACCTCTCCTACATCGAGGCCTCGGCCGCCCTGCTCGCCCAGCACCTGAAGCCGGGGGCGACCGTCGTCCTGGAGTCGACCACCTACCCCGGCACCACCGAGGAACTGCTCGCGCCGCTGCTGGAGGAGGGCTCCGGGCTGACCGCGGGCCGGGACTTCCACCTCGGCTACAGCCCCGAGCGGATCGACCCGGGCAACCCGACCTGGCGGCTGGAGAACACCCCGAAGGTGGTCTCCGGGATCGACCCGGCGGCGCTGGCCGCGGTCGAGGGCTTCTACGGCGAGCTGGTCGACCGGACGGTGCCGGTCTCCTCCTGCAAGGAGGCCGAACTGACCAAGCTGCTGGAGAACACCTTCCGGCACGTGAACATCGCGCTCGTCAACGAGTTGGCGATGTTCGCGCACGACCTCGGGATCGACGTCTGGGAGGCCATCGACGCGGCCTCCACCAAGCCATTCGGCTACCTGCGCTTCACTCCCGGGCCCGGCGTGGGCGGACACTGCCTGCCGATCGACCCGTCCTACCTGTCCTGGCGGGTGGAACGGGCGCTCGGCCAGTCGTTCCGGTTCGTCGAGCTGGCCAACGACGTCAACAGCCACATGCCCGACTACGTGGTCCGGCGGCTCGCCGAGGCACTCAACGAGCGACAGCGTTCCGTCAAGGGCTCCCGGGTGCTGCTGCTCGGGCTCGCCTACAAGAAGAACACCGGCGACGCCCGGGAGACCCCGGCCGCCAGGGTCGCCGAGCTGCTGGTCCGGATGGGCGCCGAGGTCCGGGCCGCCGACCCCCACGTGGTGGTCGGGGTGCACGTGCCCGAGCCGGTGATCCCCGGCCAGCGCGCGGCCGAGCACGACCGGCACGGCGACCCGTTCGCCGCCGTCCACCGGGTGGAGGCGAGCCCGGAGGAGCTGGCGGCGGCGGACGCGGTGGTCCTGCTCGCCGACCACGACGAGTTCGACTACGAGGCGGTCGCCACGCACGCCCGGTACGTCCTGGACTGCCGGCGCCGGCTGACCGGCGCCACGGTCGAGGTGCTCTGACGCCGACCCGTCGCGGCGGGCACCGCCCTGCTCACGGTCGTCCGCGGCTCGGCGGGGAGCTCCGATCGCGTACGGGCCGACGGACCGCAGGCCCCGGCACCCGGTGGGGCGCTCGGGGCCTGCGGTCCGTCGTGGCCGGGGCCGGGGCGGGGCCGGGGCCCCGGGGAAGCCTCCCCCGACCGGTGTCGCACCAGAGTCAGCGGCGACGGTAGGAGACGGTGTTGGGCGTGGCGTAGCCGCTGCCGTCGTCGACGATCACGATCTTGGGGATGATCCGCGTCTCGTCCTCGACCGGCTGCCCGGCGCCCGCCACCGCGTCCTCGACCGCCGACGCCTCCGGGGGCGAGGCCGGCCGGGGAGGCACCGGACCGGTGGCCACCGGCGCGTCCACCGGTCCCGGGGTGACCCGGAGCACCGCCGTCGCCTCGCCGACGGCCGGTGCCGTGACGGGGACGGGCTCGGGCTCGGTCGACGCCGCCGGGACCACCGGGGCGTCGTCCTTGCGCAGGTCGGCGACCGGCAGCGGGATCTCACCGGTGTCCGCGTCCGGGTCCACCACCGGGGCGTCCGCGGGGACGTCCGCAGGGGCGTCCGCCAGGACGACGGCCGCGCCGTCGGCCGGAGCGCCGAAGCGGCCGTCGTCGGCACCGCCGTCCGCCCGGACGCCCGCGGCCAGGGCCGCACCCGCCAGGGCCCTGGCCCCGGGCTCGATCGCCCCGACCGCCGCGCCGGTGAGCGAGGCCAGGGTCCCCTTGATGTGGTCGAGGTGCTGCTGCACCGTCTCCAGCCTGGTCGCGAACTCGCGCTGCTCGCGCTCGCTCGCCGCGTTGATGCGCTCGGCCTCGCGCCGGGCCTGCTCGATCAGCTGGTCCGCCCGGGCCTGGGCCTCGGCGTCGGCCTGCTTGATCTGGCCGAGCACGGTCTCCCGGTGCTGCTCGGCCTCCTTGAGCCGCCGCTCGGCGGTGGCCGAGACGGCCGCGTCCTCGGTGTCGGCCTTGGCCTGGGCCTCGGCGAACGTCTCGTCGGCCTTGCGGCGCAGCTCGGCCAGCTTGGCCTCGGCCCGCTCGGAGGCCTCCGCCGCCGCGACCCGGACCTTGGCCGCATGGGCGGTGGCGGAGTCGCGGACGGACCGGACCTCGCGGTCGGTGTCGGCCCGGATCGCCTCGGCCTCGGCCCGGGTGCGCTCGTCGGTGCGCCGGGCGGCCCCGTCGGCGTCGGTCCGGGTGGTGGTGGCGTACTCCTTGGCGGCGCGGTCGAGCACCTGACCGGCCTCGTAGACCTCGTCGCGGAGGTCCTCGGCGTGGCGCTCGGCCTTCTCGCGGACGGCCAGGGCCTCGTTCTCGGCGGTCCTGGCCAGACCGGCGGCCTGGTCGCTGAGCACCTGGTAGTCCGGCTCCGGGGCGTCGGCGGCGGCCTGCTGGATCTCGGCCAGGCGGCGTTCCATCTCCCGGATCCCGGCCCCGAGCACGCTCAGCCGTTCCCACGACTCGTCTCGCCGGGCGGTGAGTGCGGTCAGGGCGCGGTCGACCTGCTCGGGCGCGTAACCGCGCCGGGCAACGGTGAAGCCGTACTGGGGGACGGCGTCGCTCATGGGCTCTTCCCCTCGTGTCGCGGGCTGCGGAGCCCATGATCGGACGGATCGGCCTGTTCCGGAACCGGGTCGGGAGATCCGGTCAGGAATCAGGCATCGAACGGATCGAAACGTACCGAGGGTGGCCGGTTGCGACCATCCTCTTGACCTATTTTGCGCAGATCGTGGCGAAACCCCAACGAAGCAGAGCCGCACCAGCACGCCGAAGGGGTCGTTCCGAACACCGGAACGACCCCTCCATCTGCACGGATCCGCGACGACCCGCTAGAGCAGGCCGTCCCAGAACTGCTCCAGCAGCACGGCCCACCAGGTGTCCGCGGACTGGAGCGCAGCCGGGTCGATCGCGGCGAGCTGAGCCTGGAAGTCGGTGGTCCAGCGACCGGCCTGATCCGGGGTCAGCCCGTACCGCAGCCGCCACATCCGGCCCAGCAGGGCCATCGAGCGGACGAACTCCGGTACACCCGTGTTGACGAATCGGGGCGGCTCCCCGGTTCCTTCGAGATCCACCGCGACCACGTGCGCTGTGCCGTATTGCACACAGAGCTGGCGGCCGTAGTCGTTGCCGAGCACCAGGTAGCCGCCGAAGTCGGGGCCGCCCGGCAGGCCGCGTTCGGCGGCCAGCTCGGAGAGCGTCGGGATCGGGCGGCCCTCCTGGGCCTGCGCCCAGAAGAACGGACCGAACTCCCGCGGCAGGCCCGCCCACATCAGGGTCTGCGCCACCGGCTCGGGGACGCCCTGGCGGGCCACCGCGCGCTGCTCGAAGTGGAACACGTTCGGACCGAAGGCCTGGCCGAGTTCCTGTCCGAGCTGCTGCGGCGGGAGCGGCGGCAGCACCGGGACGGTGCCCGGGGCGGGCAGCGGCACCCGGAACGGCCGGACCCGCTGCGGACCGGAGGCCAGCTGGTGCAGCTCGTCCAGGTGGTCCAGCAGCTGGGCCATCCCGGCCTGCCGGGAGTGGTGGTCACGGCCGTAGTCGGCGGTGTGGGTGAGCCGGACGTTCGGCCAGGAGGCCGCGATCATCCGGTTGCAGTACCCGCCGGGCAGGTCGCACGCCTCCAGCTCGGTGTAGAGCTCCAGCACCTGCTCCGGCGGCACGTTCAGCCGGCGGAGGTCCTGGAGGATCTTCCACTCGGGGTGCGGGGTGCCGGGCTCGCTGCGGTGCAGCAGCTTCTGCTCCGAGCCGTCCGGGCCCCGGTAGCTGAGCGCGGCGAAGTAGCCGGGGCCGACCGCCGGCACCCCGGGCGGCACCGGGGCCCCCGGCGGCGGTCCGGGCACCGCGGCGGGCGGGACGGGAGCCGGCGGCACCGGCGGCCCGGCCGGGGCCGGTGCGGGCGCCTGCGCGGCGGGGGCGGGCGCGCCGGGGTAGCCGTACCCGGCTCCGGCCGGGCCACCCGGACCGGGCGGCGGCGGGACGGCGGGGCCGCCGGACGGCGGGGTTCCCGGGTCGGCGGGGGGCCCGCCGAGCAGTGCGGGGTCGATCGCGCCCGCCAGCTGGGTGCGCTCGTACGCCACGCCGCCGGCCGGCTGGGCGGGGGCGCCGGGCGGCCCGGCCGGGGCGTCGCCGCCGCGCAGGGCCCCCGGGGGCGGGGGCGGCGGGGTGCTGCCCGCACCTCGGCCGCCGGGGCCGGCTCCGGGGCCGGACGCGGCCGGGCCGGAACCGCCGCGGAGCCCCGCGGGCGGGGGCGGCGGCGGGGCCGACGCCGGGTTGCGGCCGACGGCGCCGGGGGCGGGAGCGCCGGGCGCCGGGGCACCGGGTGCGCCGGAAGCGCCCGGGCCGCCGCGCAGCCCCACGGGCGGGGGCGGCGGCGGGGCCGAGGCCGGGTTGCGGCCGCGGGCGCCCTGCGGCCCGTCGGCGGCGGGGCCTGCGGGCGGCGGTACGGGAGCGCCGGGCCCGGGCGCACCCGGCAGGCCGGCCAGACCCGGGACACCGTCGGGCGAGGCCAGCATCGTCGGGGCGTGCTCGACGGTGGGGCCGGCCCCCGGACCGGAGTACGGAGGCACCGGGGCACCGGGGGCGCCCGGCGCGGGCGCGCCGGGCAGGCCGCCCAGACCGGGGAGGCCCCCGGGCGGGGCGAGCACCGTCGGCGCCGGCTCCACGGCCGGACCGGACGGCGGCACCGCGGCACCGGGCCCGGGCGCGCCGGGCAGGCCGCCCAGACCGGGCAGGCCGCCCAGACCGGGGAGGCCCCCGGGCGGGGCGAGCACCGTCGGCGCCGGCTCCACGGCCGGACCGGACGGCGGCACCACCACCTGCAGGCCGCCCTCGGGCAGCAGCACGGTGGCCGCCTCCGAACCGGCGCTGGGCGCGCCGGGCAGGCCCGCGCCGTTGGTGCGCAGCCCCTCGGGCAGCAGCACGGTGGCCGCCTCGGCCCCCGCGGCGGACACCGGCGCGTCGGCCGGGTCGTCGAATACGGGCGGCGGGGCGAGCATGGTCGGGGCGTCCCCGGCGGGCCGCTCGGAGACCGGCGGCGTGGTCAGGACGGCGGGCGCCGGCCCGTGCTCGGCGCCCACCGGAGCCGACGGCGCGGGCAGCACCGGCGGCGCGACGGGCGCGGCGGGCGGCACCGGCTCGGCGGGCGTACCCAGCCGCTCCGCCTCGGCGGCGAGCGCCGCAGCACCGGCTTCCTGCAGCCACTGCGGCGGGCTGAGCAGGAAGGACGTCGCCTCGACCGGCCCCGGCGTCGGCCGGGCCGCCCCGGCCGGGTTGGCCGCGACCGGCCGGCCGTAGGCCTCCTCGTACTGCCGGACGACCTCGTTGACCGGCAGCGCGGGCCAGAGCGTGCTGGCGCCGGAGTCCCGGGCGATCACCAGCCGTGCCTCGCCCTCGGATCCGGTCGCACCGGCCCCGGACCGGCCCGCGGAGTCCGCGCCCCCGCCGGGCTGGACCGCCCAGCAGACGAAGCCCAGGTCGAACTCCCGGACCCGCACCTCGCGCTGCCGCTCCTGCGGCACCCCGCCGTTGATCCACTCCTCGGCGAGCTCCTGCGCCTGCGCGTACGTCACCACGCCCGGTTCACCCCTGTCCCCTTCGTCCCCGCTTGTTCCGCACCTTCGACCACCGGTACCGGGGCCGGCCCCGGCCGCGCCACCGCCGCCACGTCAGCCCACCGGGACGGCGCGCGCGAACCCGCCGTCCACCATGAGCTCGGCGACCGTCTCCAGCTCCGGCGGGCTCCCGGCCAGCCGGAGCAGGAAGGCGTCGAAGTCTTCGCCGCAGGGCAGCAGCAGCCGGCCGGCCCGGTCCTCCGGCGACTCGGCGGCGCCGTTGTCGCGGGCGTCGTCGTAGAGGCAGAACCAGACCGAGCCGGTCCGCTCGCCGCGCACCTTGAGCGCCACGATGCCACCCTGCGCGTAGGCGATGCCCAGGTAGTCCTTGGTGAGGTGGTCACGCAGGCACTTGTTGGCGTAGACGACGTCCTCGGTGCCGTACTCCTCGCTGAGCGTCAGGAACGGCTGGTCGAGCAGCAGCCCCAGCTCCGGGTCGAGCGCCACCCCGACCGGGGCGTGGCCGCCGCCGAGCTTGAGGAAGGTCCGGTAGGCGCCGGGCAGCCGGTAGCCGAGGCGCTCCTCGGCGCGCTGCACCAGGTCCTCGGTGACGCCGATCGGGTCGCCGCCGTCCTTGGCGAGCGAGAAGTGCACCGGCCGCTTCTCCTGGAGCGGCCGGGTGCCGCGCCGGAAGTGGTCGGCGGAGGAGGTGGCCAGGCCGCCGTGGTGCCGCAGCAGGGCCTTGACCTCGACCGGAACCAGTTCCATCCGGCGCCAGCCGGGGGCCGCCCGGCCGACCGCGTGGTGCCAGGTCCAGCCGGGCGGAGTGGCGACGGCGGTCTCCAGGTCGGCCCAGAGCGGGTGGCCCTGGGTGAACAGCGCGGCGTTGGCCGACACGTAGTCGGTCAGCCTCAGCTCGTCGACGCCGAAGCCGACGGGCGGGTCGGCGACCTCGGCCGCCGCGGCGGCGTACGGGCCGAAGTCCGGGTAGCCGTACTCGTCCACCTGGACCCCGGCGGGGTGCCGCTCCGCGCGGACCGGATCCGGGAACTGCACCACCTGACCTGCGTACGCCGCGTTCGGTGCGGCGGCGACGCCGGGCCGACCTGTCGTCATCTGGGAGCCCCCACTGGCTGCTGCAAATTCTCGGTGCGCTTGTTGGACACCAGGGTAGGGGGTGCGTCCCGGCCGCGGTCCCCCGCCCGGGGAGACCGGGACGGGACCAGGACAGGACGGGGGGCCGGACCGGGTTCAGGCCGCCAGTGCCTTGGCCAGCGCCTCCACCACGCGTTCCTGCTGCGCCTCGCCGATCTGCGGGTAGAGCGGCAGCGTCAGCAGTTCACGCGCGGCCCGCTCGGCGACCGGGAACGCCCCCTCGCCGTGGCCGAGGTGCCGGAACGCGGGCTGGAGGTGGACCGGGACGGGGTAGTGGACGCCGGCGCCGATGCCGGCCGCGTTCAGGGCGCCGAGCAGCGCGTCGCGGTCCCGGCCGGCGCCGACCCGCACCGCGTACAGGTGCCAGACGTGCTCGTTGCCGGGGGCGGTACGCGGCGGGGTGATCCCGTCCAGGCCGGCCAGCAGCCGGTCGTACCGCTCGGCTGCGGCCCGGCGGGCCTCGTTCCAGGCGGGCAGCCGGCGCAGTTTGGCCCGGAGCACGACGGCCTGCAGCGCGTCCATCCGGGAGTTGAAGCCGAAGCGCTCGTGCACGTACTTGCGCGCGGAGCCGTGGTCGCCGATCAGCCGGACCGCGGCGGCCAGTCCGTCGTCATCGGTGACGACGCCGCCCGCGTCGCCGTACGCGCCCAGGTTCTTGCCGGGGTAGAAGCTGGTCGCGGAGATCCGGCCGTGGAACGCCCGGCCGTGCTGCCGGGCGCCCTGGGACTGCGCGGCGTCCTCCACGACCGGCCGGTCTCCGGCCAGGTCGAGCAGCGGCGCCATCGGGGCGAGCTGGCCGTTGAGGTGGACGGGCAGCAGCGCGACCGCGTCCGGCAGGACGTCGGCGACCCGCGCCGGGTCGATCAGCAGGTGGTCGGGGTCGGCGTCGACCAGGACCGGGCGCAGTCCGGCCCGCTGGACGGCCTCGGCGGTGGCCACGAACGTGTTGGCGGGCAGCACCACACCGCCGCCGGGCGGGAGGTCGAGGGCGCGCAGGGCCAGTTCGAGGGCGTCGGTGCCGTTGGCGGCGCCGACGCAGTGCCGGGTACCGGAGAAGGCGGCGTACTCCTCCTCGAAGCCGGTCACCTCGGGGCCCTTGACGTAGCCGCCGCCGGCGAGCACCCGGTCGAAGCCGGCCCGGACCTCGGCTTCGACCTCGGCGTGCGCGGCCCTGAGGTCGACGAGCGGTACGGGCTGGTCGGTGGTCATCGTGGTCTCCCCTGGGCCGGTCGGACATGGGAACGGTCGGAACGCGGGAACGGGCCTGGACGGAGCGGGCCTGGACGGAGCGGGCGCCGTCGGGCGGGCGCCGTGGAACCGGCCCGGTGGAGCGGCGGGTGGGCGCCCGGGCCCGCGAGCCGCTCGCCCGGCCCGCTCAGCCGAGCGCGGTCCGCAGGGCCCCGACCACCCGGTCCTGCTGCTCCTCGGTCAGCGCGTGGTAGAGCGGCAGGATCAGCGAGCGCCGGGTGAGCAGTTCGGTGGCGGGCAGCGGCACCCGGGCGGTGCTCTTGTACGGGGCCTCCAGGTGGGCCGCCATGATGCCGCGCCGGGCGGAGACGCCGGCCTCGGCGAGCCGGGCGAGCAGCTCGGCACGGTCGGGGGCGCCGTCCGGCGGCAGCACCCAGCAGGACTGGTAGTTGGTGGTGCCGTGCGGCGGGTCGTCGACCAGCCGGAGTCCGGTCCCGGCCAGCAGCTCCCGGTAGCGCCCGGCGAGTTCGCGCCGCCGCGCGACCATGGCCGGCAGCTTGCGCAGCTGCACCAGGCCGACGGCGGCCTGGATGTCGGTCATCCGGTAGTTGAAGCCGATCTCGTCGTAGGTCTCCAGCAGGTTCGCCCCGCCGGCCGCCGCGTGCCGGTCCGCGGCGGAGACGCTCATCCCGTGCTCGCGCAGCCGCCGCAGCCGGGCGGCCAGTTCGCCGTCCCGGCAGGTGACCATGCCGCCCTCGCCGGTGGTGAGCAGCTTGCGCGGGTGGAACGAGTACGCGGCGATCGCGGCCGTGCTGCCGACGGGCCGGTCCCGGTACACCGAGCCGGCCCCGCAGGCGGCGTCCTCGACCACGGTGATGCCGCGCGGTCCGGCGACGGCCCGGACGGCGTCCAGGTCGACCGGGACGCCGCCCTGGTCGACCACGACCACTGCCCTGGTCCGCGGGGTGAGCAACGGTTCGACGGTGGCGGCGGTGAGGTTGCCGGTGGCCGGGTCGACGTCGGCGAAGACCGGCACCGCACCGACGTAGGTGACGGCGTTGGCGGTGGCGACGAAGGAGAGCGACGGAACGACCACCTCGTCCCCCGGCCCGACGCCGGCGCCGATCAGCGCCAGGTGGAGGGCGGTGGTGCAGGACGAGACCGCGACGGCGTGCTCGACCCCGAGGTGCTCCGCGAAGGCCCGCTCGAACTCGGCGACCCGGGGGCCCTGGGCCACCCAGCCGGAGCGGACGGCCTCGGCGGCGGCCTCGGCCTCCTCCTCGCCGAGCCAGGGGATCATGACGGGGATGGTGGACACAGGTGTACTCCGAACTGCCGTGCGGTCACGGCGGGGAGGAGCCCGCAGGAGCGGTGGAGCGGCCCCGGCGGCGGGCCCCGGCGGGCGGCGGGCGGGCCTCGGCGTAGCGGCCCGGTGACGCGACGGCCCGGTGGCTACTGCTCGCGCCACCAGGCGACCAGCCGGCGCAGGCCCTCGTCGAGGCCCAGCTCGGGCTTCCACCCGAGGTCGCGTTCGGCGGCGGCGATGTCCGCGAGCCGCCGGACCACGCCGCCGGCGGTGTCCCGCGCCGGGCCGTGCTCGACGCCCAGGTCGGTCCGGTCCATCGCGGCGAGCAGCGCGTCGGCGAGGCCGCGCAGCGAGACCTCACCGGCGCTGGCGATGTTGTAGACCCGGTCGGTGACGGGCGCCGCGGCGGCCAGCAGGTTGGCCCGGGCGATGTCCTCGGTGTAGACGAAGTCCATGGTCTGCGCGCCGTCACCGAAGATCAGCGGCTGCTGTCCGGCGACGATCCGCTCCATCCAGCGGATGAACACCTCGGTGTACCGGCCGTGCACGTCCATCCGGGGGCCGTACACGTTGAAGTAGCGCAGCGCCACGTAGTCCAGGCCGTACATGGCGTGGAAGGAACGGAGCAGGCCCTCGTTGAAGACCTTGGCGGCCCCGTACAGCGTGTCGTTGTTGTAGGGGTGCTGGGTCTCGGGCGTCGGGAAGACGTCGGCGAGGCCGTAGACGGAGGCGGTGGAGGAGGCGACCACCTTGCCGACGCCCACCTCGGCGGCGGCCTCGACCACGTCGAAGGTGCCGTCCACCATGACCTCCAGGGCCAGCCTGGGTTCGGTGGCGCACTGGGTGATCCGGATCGCGGCCAGGTGGAAGAGCAGGTCGGTGCCGGGGCGGAGCAGCTCGCGCAGCAGGGCACGGTCGCGGATGTCGCCGTCCACCACCCGCAGCCGGCCGGGCGCGGCCGCCTCCCGGGCGTACGCGAGGTTGGCCTTCCGGCCGCGGACGAAGTTGTCGAGCACCACGACCTCGCGGGCACCCGCCTCGATCAGCTGGTCGACCACGGTGGAGCCGATGGTGCCGGCTCCACCGGTGACGAGGCAGCGGGAGCCCTCGATCTCTACAGCGTTCACCGCGTGGCGGCCCTTTCCTGAGCTTCGGACAGTACGTCGTCTTGGGGCAGTGCGCCGTCTTCGGGCAGTGCACCGTCTTCGGGCAGTGCGCCGTCGAGGCCGGCGCCCACCGGGACGGTGGCACCGCCGAGTTCGAGGCTGAGCGAGGCCGCCTCCAGCAGCTGGAGCACCCGCAGGCCGGACCGGCCGTCGGTGAGCGGGTCCCGGCCCTCGGTGATGGCGGCGGCGAACTCGGCCATCACGTTGCGCAGCGCCTCCTGCTCGACCAGCGCGGGGGCGACCATCGAGCCGACCCGGTAGGAGATCTGCGTCTGGTGCCGGATCGCGTCGGTCAGCTCGTCGGGCGGGGTGAGGTCGACGCCGCGGTCGTGCACCGCGAGTCGGGCCTGCGGGTTGAGGTCGTCCCAGACCAAGGTGCGCCGCGACCCGCCGATCAGCGTGGTGCGGACCTTGGTCGGCGAGAGCCAGTTGACGTGGCAGTGGGCGAGCGCGCCGTTGCTCAGCCGGACGGTCAGGTACGCGACGCAGGCCCGTCCGGCACCGATCGGGTCGGCGCCCTGGGCGGAGACGCCGACCGGTTCGACGCCCGGCGGCAGGACGAAGTCGAGGATGGACAGGTCGTGCGGGGCGAGGTCCCAGAGCACGTCGACGTCCGGCTGGACGAGCCCGAGGTTGATCCGTACCGAGTCGAAGAACTGGACGTCGCCGATCTCCCCGCCGTGCACGAGTTCGCGAATCCGGCGCACCACGGGGGTGTAGCAGAAGGTGTGGTCGCACATCAGCACCAGCCCGCGTTCCTCGGCGAGCGCCACCAGTTCGGCGGCCTCCGCGGCGGAGGTGGTGATGGGCTTCTCCACCAGGACGTGCTTGCCCGCCTCCAGCGCGGCCCGGACCAGCCGGTAGTGGGCGGCGGCCGGAGTGGCCACCGCCACCGCGGCGACCCGTTCGTCGGCCAGCACCTCCTCGAACGAGGCGGTGGACCGGACGGTGCTGTACTCGCCCAGCACCCGGCGGGACTTCGCCTCGTCCAGGTCGCAGAGCCAGTGCAGTCTCAGTGCCGGCGTCTGCTGTGCGTTGCGGACGAGGTTCGGTCCCCAGTAGCCGGCCCCGACCACCGCGATCCCGATCCGGTTCGCCGGCACGGTCTCCGGCGGCGCGCCCGGTGTGGGCACGTGTTCGCCGGGCGCCTCGCTGGCGGATTCCGTCGTCATCGCAGGACCCCCCTTGCTCGGCGCCGCGACTCCCCCGCCCCGGCGCCCTCAACGTTCATGGCAAGCAAAGGAGTTGCCAGTACCCCACGGGGTTCCCCACCGGCCGAACGACCCCTCGGCTCGCTGCTGGAACGCTACCGGCCGCCACCACCGCCCGGGGGTGGATTCGGGAAACCCGGGGACGAGTCGTGACGATGCCGTGCGGATCCGGCCAACGTCGCGTGTCCGTCCGCCCGGGCGCGGGGCCCTGCCGGAGGGTCGACGGGCCGGCCCGGCCCGGCGCCGCACCCCGGTTGTGCGGTTGTCAGTGCCATTTGACAGGCTTGCTCCGGGCCGGCCCCGCCAGCCCCACTGGTACCGACAGCACCGGGGAGCGAGAGGGAGGACGACGCCATGACCACCGGGGAACCGGCCGGCACGCCGCCGCTGCGCCATCACCGCGACAGCCTGCTGCCCGCCGTCGCCGCCGCCCTGTCGCTGAAGGGCGGCGAGGTGCACACCCTGGCGGGCGACAAGTCCGCCCGCCGGCCCGTGCTGCACCCGCTGGTCGGCGACTTCCTGGACGCGCTGCCGACGGAGCACCGGGAGCGGTTCACCGGACGCTGCCCGGAGGCGGTCCTGCTGTCCCAGTACCTGGTGGCGGTGGACGGCAGGCGCTCCAAGCGCGCCTCCCGGAAGCCGATGAGCCTGCCCGAGGCCCGCAAGGCGCTCAAGGGCGCGCGGCTGACGACCGTACGGATCCGGGAGGAGCACGACCCGGCGCACGGCACCCACGCCCCGCCGTGCCGCTCCTGCTCGCCGCTGCTGGAGCACTTCACCGTGCAGAGCGTCGCCGTCGGCCCGGCCGCCGGCCGCTGACCGGCCACCGCCCGGTCCCCGACCGCGCACCCGCACCGTCCCCCGTCCCCGACCCGCCGGAGCCCGTCCTGAATCCGCCCAGTCCGCCCCCGCCCCCGCCGTCCACCCTCACCGGACCGCCCCTGCGGACGCGTCCGCGCTTCCCCGCCGACGTCGCCGCCGAGCTCAAGACGGCCGGCTGGCACCCCGGCCGCTGGCAGATCCGGCAGGCCGAGGAGTGGGCCGACGCCCTGGTCGGGTACGGCAGCCCGGCCGGCGTCCAGCACTCGGTGTTCCCGGCAGCGGTGGAGGCCTGGGCCGAGTTCGGCGGCCTCGCCTTCGACCTCGCCGGCCCCGGACGGCAGCTGGCCCGGACCCCGTTCCTGGTCGACCCCCTGTGCGGGCTGCACCAGCCGCGCACCCTGGCCGACCTCGGCCGCGCCCTGGACACCCGGCTCGCCCCGCTCGGAGAGGAGGCGTACGGACAGGCGCTGCTGGCGGTCGACGAGGAGGGCCGGGTCTACAGCCTGGACCACACCGGCGAGTGGTTCCTCGGTCACGGCGTCGACCAGGCGATCACCGCGCTGGTACTCGGCACCGCCCCCGAGCGGCTGCGCGCGCCCGACGAGCCGTAGACCGGGGCCGGTCCCGGCCGCCTCCCCGGACCGCAACCCACCGCGCCCGGCCGGGACCGGCAGCGGGAAGGCGGACGGGCGTCGGGGCTCAGACCAGCCGGTCGGTCCGGACCGCCAGCCGCGACGGCAGCACCGCCTCCACCCGGAACCCGCCGTCCCGCTCCGGTCCCGACGAGAAGGTGCCGCCCAGCGCGACCACCCGCTCCCGCATCCCGACCAGCCCGTTGCCGCCGCTGGGCAGCGCGGCCGCGGCCCGCTCGCCCCCAGGACAGGCGTTCACCACGCTGACCCGCACCCCGTTCGGCGCGTACGCGAGCAGCACCGAGACCTGCGCCCCGCCGGCGTGCTTGTGCGCGTTGGTCAGCCCCTCCTGGACCACCCGGTACGCGGTCTGCTCGGCCTCGGCGGTGAACTCCTGCCGGCCGCCGCTGACCGTGAGGGTGACGGCCATCCCGGCCGCGCGCGACTGGTCGACCAGCCGGGGCAGCGCGGCCAGCGAGTCGGGCTCGATCGCCGCCTCGTCGGACATCCGCAGCACCCCGAGGATCTCGCGCAGCTCGTTGAGCGCCTGCCGGCCGACCTCGCCCATCAGCTTGGCGCTCTGCGCCGCCCGGTCCGGGTCCTTGGCCACGATCCGCTCCAGGGCCCCGGCGTGCACCACCATCAGCGACACGCGGTGCGCCACCACGTCGTGCATCTCGCGGGCGATCCGGGTCCGTTCCTCCAGCCGGGCCCGGCGGGCCCGCTCCCGGGCCTGTTCGGCCAGCAGGTCCAGCTCGGTCTCCAGGCCGTGCGCGCGGTCCTTGAGCGACTCGATCAGCCGCCGGCGCGCCCCCACGTAGAGGCCGGTCACCACCGGGGCCACGGTCAGGCCGACGGACACCAGCAGCGCCAGCACCAGCTGGCCCCAGAACGGCGGCTGCTCGACGTCGCCGGGGGTCAGCATCGACAGCAGGATCACCCCGGCGACCTCGGCGTAGGCGAGCGCGGAGAGCGCCACCACCCGCCGCCGGCGCGAGGGCCACTCCCACGTCTCGGCCAGCGTGTACAGCGCCACCATCAGCAGCACCATGCCGGGGATCCCGGGCATCACCATCAGGGCGACCAGCACCGGTACGGCCGGCCAGCGGCGGCGCAGCACCAGGGTGGCGCCGGCCAGCGCGCCGAACAGCGCGACCCCGAACATCGTCGCGGTTCCCAGGTGGAACCGGGCGCCCAGGAAGGCGACCGAACTGGCCGCACACTCCAGCGCCGCGAGGGCGGCCAGCCCGGCGTCCAGGAGGGCGCTGCGCCGACGCCGCCACCACAAGAACGACCGGTCCCGCGCGCGCTCCCCAGGCGACTTGCTCATGGCTCACAGACTACGGCGCATCACCGCCCCTTCCCCACCCGGTTCCGCCCCGACACCTCGACCGCGCCCCAAGTGGTCCAGACCACATACGGGCCCGGGGCATCCGTGTCCGCCATCCGGCCACCTCGCGGACAGCGACCCTCCCGACACCTATGCTGGTCGCGTCGGACAGCGCGGTCCGCACGCGTCACACCCGCCACACGCGGGCGGACCTGTGACGATGAGCCGTTGCCGAACACCCCACCACCCCGAGGGAGCCAGCCGTGACCGCTCCGGTCCCCACCCCGGCGGACAGCCAAACCGCAGTCGGCGCAGCCGGCCCGGTCGCCGACAACTCAGCCCTGCGCGCGGACATCCGCCGCCTCGGCGACCTGCTCGGCGAGACTCTGGTCCGCCAGGAGGGCCCCCAGCTGCTGGGCCTGGTCGAACAGGTCCGTCTGCTGAGCCGCACCAACGGCGAGGCCACCGCCGAACTGCTCTCCGACATCGACCTGGAGACCGCCGCCAAGCTGGTGCGCGCCTTCTCCACCTACTTCCACCTCGCCAACGTCACCGAGCAGGTGCACCGCGGCCGCGAGCTGGCCACCCGGCGCGCCCGCGAGGGCTCGCTGCTGGAGCAGACCGCCGACCAGCTCGCCGAGGCGGACCCCAAGCACCTCCAGAACACCCTGGCCCACCTCGCGGTCCGCCCGGTCTTCACCGCGCACCCCACCGAGGCGGCCCGCCGCAGCGTTCTCAACAAGCTCCGCCGGATCGGCGAACTGCTCGACCGGATCCACCGCGAGGAGATCGCCGCCGGCCTCTCGCACGCCGACCCGGCGCGCACCTCCTCGGCCCGGCGCCAGGCCGACCGCCGCCTCGCCGAGGTCATCGACCTGCTCTGGCAGACCGACGAGCTGCGGATCGCCCGCCCCGAGCCCACCGACGAGGCCCGCAACGCCGTCTACTACCTGGACGAGCTGTACCGCGAAGCCGTCCCCGCGGTCCTGGAGGAGCTGCACGAGGAGCTGGCCCGGGTCGGCCTCG
Source organism: Streptomyces sp. BE20 (assembly GCF_036322525.1). Classification (NCBI taxonomy): domain Bacteria; kingdom Bacillati; phylum Actinomycetota; class Actinomycetes; order Kitasatosporales; family Streptomycetaceae; genus Streptomyces; species Streptomyces sp. BE20. The sequence goes on from NZ_JAQYWW010000857.1 coordinate 43,222, forward strand.
CCCTCCCCGACGGCGTCCGTCCGCTGACCTTCGGCAGCTGGATCGGCGGCGACCGCGACGGCAACCCCAACGTCACCCCGCAGGTCACCTGGGACGTCCTCAACCTCCAGCACGAGTACGGCATCAAGGACGCCCTCGCCGCCGTCGACGACCTGCGCAACTCGCTCTCCACCTCCGAGCGGCTGGCCGGCGCCTCGGTCGAGCTGCTCGCCTCGCTCAACGCCGATCTGCAGCTGCTCCCCGAACTGAGCCCGCGCTACAAGCGGATGAACGCCGAGGAGCCGTACCGCCTCAAGGCCACCTGTGTCCGGCTCAAGCTGGAGAACACCCGCGAGCGGCTCGCCAACGGCACCCCGCACGTCAAGGGCCGCGACTACCTCGGCACCCGCGAGCTGATCGCCGACCTCCGGCTGATCCAGGACTCGCTGCGCGCCCACCGCGGCGAGCTGATCGCCGACGGCAGGCTCGCCCGCGCCATCCGCACCGTCGAGGCCTTCGGCCTCCAGCTCGCCACCATGGACGTCCGCGAGCACGCCGAGGCCCACCACCACGCGCTCGGCCAGCTCTTCGACCGGCTCGGCGAGGAGGCCTGGCGCTACGCCGACATGCCGCGGGAGTACCGCCAGCGGCTGCTCGCCAAGGAGCTGCGCTCGCGGCGCCCGCTCGCCCCGACGCCGGCCCCGCTGGACCCCGCCGGCGCCAAGACCCTGGGCGTCTTCACCACCATCCGCGAGGGCTTCGAGCGCTTCGGCGACGAGATCGTCGAGTCCTACATCATCTCGATGTGCCAGGGCGCCGACGACGTCTTCGCCGCCACCGTGCTCGCCCGCGAGGCCGGTCTGATCGACCTGCACGCCGGGATCGCCAAGATCGGCATCGTGCCGCTGCTGGAGACCACCGACGAGCTCCAGCAGGCCGACCGGATCCTCGACGAGATGCTCTCCGACCCCTCCTACCGGCTGCTCGTCTCGCTGCGCGGCGACGTCCAGGAGGTCATGCTCGGCTACTCCGACTCCTCCAAGTTCGGCGGCATCACCACCTCCCAGTGGGAGATCCACCGCGCCCAGCGCCGGCTGCGCGACGTCGCGCACCGGTACGGCATCCGGCTGCGGCTCTTCCACGGCCGCGGCGGCACCGTCGGCCGCGGCGGCGGCCCCTCGCACGAGGCGATCCTCGCGCAGCCGTGGGGCACCCTGGAGGGCGAGATCAAGGTCACCGAGCAGGGCGAGGTGATCTCCGACAAGTACCTGCTGCCCTCGCTGGCCCGGGAGAACCTCGAACTGACCATCTCCGCCACCCTGGCCGCCTCCGCGCTGCACACCGCCCCGCGCCAGGCCCCCGAGGAACTGGCCCGCTGGGACGCCGCCATGGACCGCGTCTCCGAGGCCGCGCACACCTCCTACCGGGCCCTGGTCGAGCAGGAGGACCTGCCGAAGTACTTCTTCGCCGCGACCCCGGTCGACCAGCTCGCCTCGCTGCACCTGGGCTCCCGGCCGTCCCGCCGCCCCGACTCGGGCGCCGGGCTGGACGGCCTGCGCGCCATCCCGTGGGTGTTCGGCTGGACCCAGTCCCGCCAGATCGTCCCCGGCTGGTACGGCGTCGGCGCCGGCCTCGCCGCCGCCCGCGAGGCCGGTCTCGGCGACGTGCTCGACGAGATGTACGGC
>NZ_JAQYWW010000858.1:0-328 GCF_036322525.1 Streptomyces sp. BE20
CAAGCGCGGCCGGCAGGTGGCGCCCCAGCCCCGCGGCTACTCGCAGCCGACCGAGACGGGGAAGGAGCGGGCCGCGCTGCACCACCCCTAATCCCTGCGCGACCGCCCCTGCCCCGAGAGGCAGCGGAACGCCGCGCGGGCCGGCGGCCCGAGCTGCTGTCCTCCGACAGCGCCACCGGTAAGAGCACTGGCGCCCCACGCCCCCGGCGACCCCGTGCCCCCCGCCCGGCGCCGCCGACTCCTCCGCCGCCGGACCGGCCTCACGCGCGCCGCCCTCGTGGCGCACCTCCGGCCCCGGCGCGACGGTCCGCACGCCTGGTAGAGGAGC
>NZ_JAQYWW010000859.1:0-368 GCF_036322525.1 Streptomyces sp. BE20
CCGGTGGCTGGACGCCCACCTGCCCCGGTACCGGGAACGCTCGGCCGCCGACCCGGTCACCGCCGCCCTGGTCGGCACGCCCCTCGGCCAGCGGTGGCACGCCGCGAGCCGCCCCCCGCAGCCCCCCGCCGAGCGCGAGAGCGGGGGCGCGCACCGGGGCGGGGACCGCGGCGGGGACCGCGGCGGGGACCGCGGCGGGGACCGGGGCGAGGACCGGGGCGAGGACCGGGGCGAGGACCGCGGCGAGGACCGCCGCGAGCCCCGCGGCTAGGCGGCCGTCCGACGGAACCGCCACACGCACCGTGCCACACCGCCCGGCGTCGTCCGGGCCGACCTCGCCGAGGCCCTGGGCGGTCCGGTGCCGGAGC
>NZ_JAQYWW010000860.1:0-2693 GCF_036322525.1 Streptomyces sp. BE20
CCTCAACCGCGACGGCGCGATCCTCCTCGTCGCCACCACCTACCGCTCCGGCCTCATGCTCCCCGGCGGCAGCGCCGAAGCCGACGAACTCCCCCACCTCGCCGCCCGCCGCCACACCGAAACCGAAACCGGCCTCGTCCTCCCCCTGCGCTCCGTCCTCGCCACCGACTACGTCGACGCCCGACACCTCCCCGAAGCCGTCAACTTCGTCTACTGGGGCGGCCGACTCACCCCCGCCCAGGAATCCACCGTCGCCCGCCACCGCCCGCCCCGCACCATCACCGCCGTCCACTGGCTCCACCGCGCCCAACTCACCGACGCCATGACCCCCGACCAACACCACCGCACCACCCAGGCCCTCGACGCCCTCACCCGAGGCGCCCACCTCCCCCTCCTCCTCCGCGGCATCCCCGCCGAATGACCCCGAAACGCTCGCGCGCCGCCCCAACAGGACGGCGCGCGAGGGGCCGCGGAGCACCGACCGTGACAGGCGGGCGGGCCTCGGCTCCGGGATCAGCCGATCACCTTGATCGCCTCGATCGCACGGTTCTCACCGGTGGTACCGACCAGGACGCGCCCGCCGCTCCGCCACCCCTGCCAGCCGTAGCCGCTCAGGTGCGCGTCGGCGTCCATGCTCCTGCCGTCCGTCAGGAACTCGACGGCCTCGATCGCCAGGGACTGGCCGGTGGTGCCGATCTGGAGGATCCCGCCGTCCCCGACACAGGCCCAGGGCTGCCAGCCGAGGGTGGACACGTGTGCACGGGCGCACAGTCCGGACATGCCGCTGGTGCTGAACTTCAGTGCCTCGACCGCCCGCCCCTCGCCGACGGTTCCGGCGACGGCGCCGTTGCAGCTGCTGCCGTTCTGCCACCCGATGCCTGCGACGTGAGCCCAGTAGCAGATGAGGCGGACGCTCGCCGCCTGCCCCGAGCCCACGGCCGGACGGCCGTCCTCCGCCGCTCCCGCAGGACCGGCGGCGGCGAACGACCCGCCGACGGCAAGGACGGCGGCGGCGAGTGCCGTACCCAGTGACTTGCGCATGGGCGATCCCCTCCAAGGGGGGTCGGGACGGGTCCGACGACCCGAGCGGTCGGACTCTGCACGGCCATGGTCGACATCCGACCTCTTCCGGTCAACGCCTGTGATTCACCATGACCCCACGAGCAAGAGGACTTGGCAGACATTGCACCGGCCGCCCCCGGCCGACGCCCGGCGACCGAACCGCCCTCCCCGGGTACGGCGGCGATCCGGTGGACTCCCCGCAGCTCGACGGCGGCCGGCACGTCTCCGGCCCGCTCGCGGCCGGGGAGCCTGACACGCGAGCGGCGCTCACCGACCCCTGGCCGATTTTCTCTCAACTCTTCTTTCTGTCAACGGTGTTGATCGATCCGAACCCGAGAAACCCGGCTTCCGTGGTTCCGGCCAGATCGAGATCGGTTCGGGCCAGCTCGACGGGATCGCGAGGCTCGAACGGGTGGGGGCTGCTTACCGTCGACAGGCCTGTTGGCACCTGTCCTCGGGCGCGGCGTGGGGCCTCGAACGACCTGAACGGCACGTGGCGACACCCTGGGCCCGCTGTGCGTCCGCTGCCCGCACCGTGTGTAACGCCGAGGTAGGGAGTCCGCGCTGTGCCGTCCTTGCTGCACTACGAGATCGTCACGGATCCGACGTCACTGCAAGCGTCGTCCGACGGGGCACCGTCCGTGGGGACGGTGTACCTGATCGTCTCCAACACCCACCAGGAAGAAGTGGAGTGGAGGTACATCGACGTGGAGATCCCGGTCGGATCCGACCCCGATCACCTGACGGCGGACTCCGCGGCGATCACGCCGGGCTTCTCCATGACGTACACGCCGCCGCCCTGGCTGGACGAACCGAAGTTCGCCTGGGACGACGCCCGGCAGGTGTTCCGGGCCCAGCACGGCACCTGGCCGGGGAAGAAGGTCACGCTGCCCGGTAACGAGGGGATCATCCTCAAGCTGGAGAACATCCCCGTCACCCGGGGCGACGGCCTGGTCCTCGTCAAGATCCACGAGCGGACCGGCGGCGGCGACGGCAGCGCGGCCATGCCGACGGACTCCTTCACCACCACGCTGGCGCTGGCCAAGCAGTCCCCGAAGGTCCCGCGCAACTTCCGTCCGACGTACTCCCTGCTGGACACGGACGCGGGCCAGTGGCTCGAACTGAAGTGGAACGGGCCCAGCAACCTCGACTACTGGATCCGCTACCCGGACGGCACGGCGGCCCACGCCGTGCAGGCGGTCACCGCGCCTCCGGTGGTCGACACGTCCTTCAGCTGGTCCGTCCCCGCCCCGAAGCGCGGCACCACGTACACGCTGATCGCCGGGACGGACAACGGCGGGCAGCCGCAGCACGGGTACTTCCTCACCACCACCGTCCACGCGCTCGTCCCGGAGTTCGGGAGCGGGACGCGCTCCCCGTGGATCGAGGGGACGTCGGACAGGGGCCGGGTGACCTTCACCCCGGACGGCGTGAAGGTCGACGACCGGAACGGTGCTCCGGGGACGGTCACGGCAAAGACCGCCGACGTGCAGGACGTGAGGACCGGATCGGTCAAGGGACGGACCCCCGACTCCGGCTGGATCGACTTCCCCGACACCGGCCTCGACGTCTACCACGGCCCCAACAAGGACCTCGGCGTCGTCACCGCCGACCGCGCCGACGTCAACGGC
>NZ_JAQYWW010000861.1:0-1405 GCF_036322525.1 Streptomyces sp. BE20
CAACGCCTGGCGGATCACCCGCTGCTGCGACGGACCGTTGGGCGCGGTCAGACCGTTGGACGCACCGTCCTGGTTCACCGCACTGCCCCGCACCACCGCCAGGACCGGGTGACCCAGACGCTCGGCATCGGCCAGCCGCTCCACGAGCAGCATGCCGACACCCTCGCCCCACCCGGTGCCGTCCGCGCCCTCGGCGAAGGACTTGCACCGGCCGTCAGCGGCGAGGCCCCGCTGCCGCGAGAACCCGACGAACGTCCCCGGCGTCGCCATCACCGTCACGCCACCGGCCAACGCCAGCTCGCACTCCCCGCTGCGCAGCGCCTGCACCGCCAGGTGCAGAGCGACCAGCGAGGACGAGCACGCCGTGTCGACCGTGACCGCCGGACCCTCCAGACCGAAGGTGTACGACACCCGGCCCGACGCGATGCTCCCGCCGGTCCCCATGAAGCCCTCGACCTGCGCCTCGGCCTGCTCCAGGACGGTCGCGTAGTCGCCGTACATGATGCCCGCGAACACGCCGGTGCGGGATCCGCGCAGGCTCCGGGGGTCGACACCGGCCCGCTCGAACGCCTCCCAGGAGGTCTCCAGCAGCAGCCGGTGCTGCGGGTCCATCGCCAGCGCCTCACGCGGCGAGATCCCGAACAGCCCGGGGTCGAAGTCGGCCGCGCCGGTGAGGAATCCGCCGTCGCGGGCGTAGGAGGTGCCGGGCTGGTCCGGGTCGGGGTGGTAGAGGTTCTCGACGTCCCAGCCACGGTCCTCGGGGAACGGCACGATCCCGTCCCGCCCGGACGCCACCAGCTCCCACAGGTCCTCCGGCGAGGCGACGCCCCCGGGGTAACGGCAGGCCATCCCGACGATCGCGATCGGCTCGTCCACGCGGACGGCCGGCACCGGCGCGGCCACGGCGGGAGCGGCGCCGGCCAGCTCCGCGCCGACGTGACCGGCCAGCAGGGTGGCGTTCGGGTAGTCGAAGACCAACGTGGACGGCAGCCGCAGCCCGGTCGCGGCGGCGAGGCGGTTGCGCAGCTCGACGGCCGTGAGCGAGTCGAAGCCCAGTTCGTTGAAGGCCCGCTTCGGATCGACGTCCTCGGCCCGGTCGTAGCCGAGGACGTCCGACACCTGGGCCCGGATCAGCCCGAGCACCGCCGTGACGCGCTGCTCGACGGGCAGGCCGGCCAGCCGCAGGCCCAGGGAGGTACCGGCGGCCGGGCCGCCCGGGGTGTGGACCAGCCCGCGCAGCAGCGTCGGGGCACCGATGGCCTCGCGGAGTACCGCGGTGTCGACCGCGAGCGCAGCGACCAGCGGCCGTCCACCGGAAAGCGCCGCGTCGAAGGCCGCGAGCCCCTGCTCGGCGGTCAGCGGCAGGACACCACCACGCCGCATCCGCTCCCGGTCCGCGTCGGTG
>NZ_JAQYWW010000862.1:0-79634 GCF_036322525.1 Streptomyces sp. BE20
CCGGTGCACACCGGTCCGCACCCGGTGCAGGATCCCGTCGATCACCTGCCGATGGTCCCGCCACCGACCACAACGCCTGTTGCCGACCGGCAGGAACGGCCGCAGCCGTTCCCACTCGGCATCCGTCAGATCACCCCGCCCCATGCCCCGACCAACGAGCACGGTGGGCGATAGTCACATGATCGACCGGACAAGCCCTAGACGATCAGCGGGACCTGCGCCGTCGTGGTGTCCCGGGCGCGGACCTGGGTGCAATCCGTGCCGGCGTGGAGCTTGGCGCTCTTGCTCCGGGCGGAGTGCACGGTGATGGTCGCGCCGAGGAAGTCACCGCGCGGGACATCGGCGGCGAGCGGGCTTTCGAGCACGTAACTCCCCTATCGGTCTGGGCTTGTGAGCCTAGACCGGCCCTCTGACAACGGCCGCGACCGAGCTCCGACGATGGGTGTCCGCAGCTGCGGTGACCGCCTCGCCGTTCTGGATTGCGCCCAGCCGCTCAGCAGGCCGGCCGAGCTGAGACTCATGGACGGGTCGACGCCCTGCCCGATCCGGTCCTGCGGGACCGGTCGCTTCGCGAGGCCGCGCGAACGGGTAGTCAGTCGGGACGTTCCTCCCTGTGGCTGTGCTCAGGGGACTCCCCGGCCTCGGCGACCTCGTCGCCCTTGTTCCGCCGCAGCAGAGAGATAGGGCTGCGTTCGGTCAGGGCGTCCGCCCCGTCGAGGTCGGCAGGTGGGTCCGCGAGCCACATGACCGTCCTGTCGGCCGGGCTCGGCCCACGCTCGCACCCTCCAGGTCGGCACCGACGACGGCTACCGGGCGGCCACGCGCGCCGGGTACGAGGCGGCCGGGGACGGAGCACTGACGGCACTCCCGCGGGCCTCGCCGGCCCGGCACCGGCCCGTCGGGCCCGGACCGCTCGGACAGCGCATAACTGCTCTGACCGTGCTTGTGCCTGATTGGCCGGCCGGCCAATCAGGCAGCGGTCTGCCTGCGCTGAGCAGGTGGTTCGCGGCGTCCCTCGGCAGCTACGGTGGGGTTGCGCCCCCGCACGCGGGCCGTCAGGTCAGTCGCCCGCTTCGCGGGCGAACCCGTAAGGAGTACTGGTGGCCGTTCCCGCGGAGTTTGATCCCCCTGCCCTCGACGTCCGTCTGCGGGCGGGAGCGGGCGACCTGGTGCTCGACGCGGTGGGCGAGCTCGACCAGGACACCGGCCCGCTGCTGAACGCCGCCGTCAACAGCGCCCTCGACACGACTTCCGGCCTACGGGAGCTGGTGGTCGACATGTCCCGGGTCGCGTTCTGCGACTCCAGCGGTCTCAACGCCCTCATCCGGGCCTACCAGAAGGCCCGTGAAGCGGGCATGGAACTCCGCTTGCTGAGCCCGACCGCACCGGTCGCGGCCCTCCTGCGCCGCACCGGAGTCGACCGGGTGCTGCGCGTGAGCACCGACCCAGCGGCGACCGCTTCCGCGCAAGGGGACTACAGGATCGTGTGACACCCCGCCGCCTCGGCGCATCCACCGACCGGAGGCCGACGGAGGTGAGGGCACCGGCCGAAAACGCGGCGAAGCTCGCTGCGGACGGATACAGCGACTGTCAGTGTGCCTGCGCCGACAGGCCGGTTCTAGACACTGAGCAGGCCGATGGCGTGGCCGTCGTGGTCGACGACCGGCCACACGGCCAGGCCCCGGGCGCGCATGGCGGCCGCCGCAGTGGCCGCAGGCATGGCGGCGGTGGCGAACGGGGCCCGGTCGAGGACGATGTCGCGTACCGGGGTTCGTGCGGTGGTCCGGGAGTGGGCCTGGAACGGGGCAAGGTGCCGCCGGGTCAGGAGGCCCGCGCAGCGGCCGTCGTCGTCGCGGACCAGGAGGTGGTCGGCGCCGGAGCCGTGGAGGATGTGGATCGCCACGTCGAGCATGACGTCGTCGCTGATCTGGAGCTCGGGGTGGGTCATCAGGTCGCGGACCGTGGCGGCGGCGGGGCGGTCGAGGGTGAGGGTCATGGGCGGACTCCTTGGGGGTCGCTTCCGCCGAGGCCGGCGGTGGTCGTGGCACTGACGACGGTGGAACGGCCGGCGGGGTCCGCCGGGGCGGGCCCGGACCGCGGTGGCGGTCCGGGCCCACACGACGTCTGCTGCTAAGCGGCGAGGGCGACGCGTCGGGGTGCCCGGCGGCGGCCGGAGGAGCCCTGGCCGGCCCGGCTCGTGGTGGCAGCTGCGGTGTCGCTGCCGGCGCGGGTGGGGCGGCTGCGGCGGCTGCGGCTCGTGGAGGTACTGCGGCGGGGGCGTTCGACGACGGGGGCGGCGATCACGGTGGGGATGCCGGTGGGCGTGCGGGCCCCGGTGATGCGGGCGAGGTCCTCGTCGCCGGCGCTGACACGGGTGGTGACGGGGGTGATGGCGGCCGTGTTCATCATGCGGGCCATCTCGCGGCGCTGGTTCGGCAGCACGAGGGTGACGACGGTACCGGACTCGCCGGCCCGGGCGGTGCGTCCGCCCCGGTGGAGGTAGTCCTTGTGGTCGGCCGGCGGGTCCAGGTTGACGACGAGGTCGAGCCCGTCGACGTGGATGCCGCGGGCGGCGACGTTGGTCGCGATGAGCGCGGTGACCTGGCCGGTGCGGAACTGCTCCAGGGTGCGGGTGCGCTGAGGCTGGGACTTGCCGCCGTGCAGGGCCGCGGCCTTCACGCCGTTCGCGAGGAGGTCCTCCACCAGGCGGTCCGCACCGTGCTTGGTGTCGGTGAACATGATCACGCCGCCGTCACGGGAGGCGATGTGGGCGATCGTGGCGTTCTTGTCGAAGTTCTGCACGTGCAGCACGTGGTGCTCCATGGTGCTGACCGCCCCGGCGGACGGGTCCACCGAGTGGGTGACCGGATCCTTGAGGAAGCGGCGCACCAGGCGGTCGACGTTGCGGTCCAGGGTGGCGGAGAACAGCATCGTCTGGCAGCCCTCGGCGACCTGGTCGAGCAGTTCGGTGACCTGCGGCAGGAAGCCCATGTCGGCCATCTGATCGGCCTCGTCGAGGACCGTGATGCCGACCCCGTCGAGCTGGCAGTCGCCGCGCTGGATCAGGTCCTTGAGCCGGCCGGGGGTGGCGACCACGACCTCGGCCCCGTGGTTCAGGGCGTGGGCCTGGCGGCCGATCGACATCCCGCCGACCACGGTCGCCATGCGCAGTCGCACCGCGTGGGCGTACGGGGTGAGGGCGTCGGTGACCTGCTGGGCGAGTTCGCGGGTGGGGACCAGTACCAGGGCCAGCGGGCGGCGGGGTTCGGCCTTCTGGCCGGCGGTGCGGGCGAGCACGGCCAGACCGAACGCGATGGTCTTGCCGGAGCCGGTGCGGCCTCGTCCGAGGACGTCGCGGCCGGCGAGCGAGTTCGGGAGCGTGGCGGCCTGGATCGGGAACGGCGTGGTGACGCCCTGGCGGGTCAGCACCGACAGCAGCGCCTTCGGCATGTCCAGCTCGTCGAACGCTTCGACGGCGGGCAGCGCCGGGGTGGTGCTGACCGGCATCGCGAACTCACCCTGGGAAGAGGATCCCTGACGGGAGCTCCGGCCGCCGGCGGGCCGGTCGCCGTAGAAGGAGCCGCCGCCGGAGCGGGATCCGTAGGAGCTGCCGGAACGGGCGGAGGCCGAGGAGCGGGAGTTGGTGTTCTGGTACGGGGAGCGACTGGAGCGGTTCATGCGAAACCTTCCTGGGACGGCACGTCGCGAGGCGACTCCGCAGCGCGGGGCGCCGGCAGGAGATCGCCAGGGAACGGGCCGAAAGTATGGGGAGCGGGGCGTGGACGGTGAAACCGTGCGGCACGTCACCTGCGGTCGGCGCTCACCGACAGTGCGGGAGCGAAGATCCTCGAACCGTGGGATGTCACGGCAGGGCGGCGATCCGGACGCGGCGCTGTGCGTCTCGCGTGGGGACGGCCGCCGGTGGCGGAGCCAGGGGGCCTGAACGGGCCGGGGAATGCGCGTGGCGCAATGCCGAGGGGCCCGCACCGGGCATCATGTACGCGGTGCGGGCCCCTCGCTACCAGGCGGGTGCCGTGGCAGAAACTACAGCGGACGAATGTTCTCGGCCTGCGGGCCCTTCTGGCCCTGCGTGACGTCGAACTCGACCTTCTGGCCCTCGAGCAGCTCACGGAAGCCGTTGGCGTTGATGTTCGAGTAGTGGGCGAACACGTCAGGACCGCCACCCTCCTGCTCGATGAAGCCGAAGCCCTTTTCCGCGTTGAACCACTTCACAGTGCCATTAGCCATAAAGAAATCTCCTTCAAGGGGCTGTCCGGAAGCCGCACAGCGCGGGATCCGAGTCGCCGCGATGAGCACCCACCCGGGGAAGAGCCGGGAAACAAAAAGGCGCCTGCGATACATCAGCAGGCGCACACCAAGTTCATGGGAACCACTACTGCAACTAAGGAGACTCTAGCAGGCCCAGTCGCACCGCGGGCGGACATTTCACCCCCGGTTCTGTCAGACCCCCTCCCAAGGGGGCATCGGAAAGACCCGCTCCCGCGATTTTCGGCGCATACTGCGGGGAATGTCGAAATCTGCAGCAGTTCGCCGCGCCCTGCCCACCAGCCCCTTCAAGGCCCGGATCGAGGCGCCTCGCAAGCACTTCGCCGTCGGCGACCGCGTCACCCACGACACCTACGGCCTCGGCCGCGCCATCGGGGTCGAAGGCGACAGCGACATCGCGGTACTCGTCGACTTCGGATCGCGACGGGAGCGCATCACCCAGCCCTACGCCGCGATGTTCAAACTCTGACCCGGGACGCACGCGGTCCTCGGCTCGGGAGGGGACGCGCGGCGCGGACCCGGCCGCGCGTCCCCTCCCGAGCCGAACGGGCACCCGCCACTGCGCCTCTGGGGCGGCGCCGGCGATGGCCGGCTATGGGCTGGGCAGGCGGTGACTCGGCCCATGGCATCCGCAGCGCACTCATGCCGGCCCTGTCGGACATCCTCCACGCAGCGGGCTTCACCATCACCGCCCTCGGAACCGACCTGATCGTGACCGCCGGACCGGACGATCCCGGCGCCGCCCAGGGCCCCACGGCTGCTTCCGGCTGCCCCGCGCCGCGGCGCAGCCGACCCGCACGCCAGGTCGCCGCCGCGCACTAGCCGGCGCAGGGCCCGTGACTGCCATGGCCGCTGCCCCAGACACGTGGGCGCCGGAGGCCGTGTCCTATCCTGGGATTCATGTCGAACCCTGACGGGCTGCTCGTCGACATCGCCGCGATGGTCGAATCCGAGCACAGCAATCAGATGTCCTTGACCGTGGTGGTCCCAGGCGCGGTCATCACCGGACGGCTCGCGCCAGTGACCCTCTGGTGGGAGCGGGTGGCGGAGGTCCTCCAGGCCTCGGAGCACGTGAAGCCGTTCGCCGCCCTCTTCGTCCCGCCCCCGGGTGGCCTGCCTGCACGGCCCACCCATCTTCATCTCCACCGGGCGAGGATTCTGCAGGGCGACTTCGCGCTGCCGCACACCGGCGGCATGTACCGCATCGCGATCGAAGACATCAGCAGCTGGACGGTCGGGGACTTCAGCTACTCCGACATCTGACGGCCACGGCAGGCCGCACGGGCGCATTCCCGCCCTCGGAGTCCAGCACCACGTGGTGGCAGTGGGTCCTGCCGATGTCCGCGCCCGCCCCCGTTATGTTTTTCGCGGTCCTGTCAGAGGGCCGCCGGCCTCCGGGCCCGGCATGACTGCGGCAAAGGTCCTGGGCCGCTGGTGAGGGGCGGCCCAGAACTGTGTGACGCATTGTGGTCGGCGCAGGTCCTTCTGGAACCTCGGTGCCTCGCTGGTTCCGGCCGGCCGGTCCAGACCGGAAAAACGGGCGGACGGCGCCGGACGGGGACTGCTCGGTCTGCGGGAAAGGGTCTCCGTCCACGGCGGCGACCTCGACGCCCGCCGCCGCCTCGGCGGCGGCTACCGCGTCCGCGCCCGCATCCCTCTGGTCACCGACCGCTCGATCCAGGGGATCGCCGACGACACCCTCGCCCGCCTGGTCACCTTCCCCCAGGTGCTGGTCACCTCGCACCAGGCCTACTTCACCCGCACCGCGGTCGGCCAGATCATCGACGCCACCGTCCGCACCGTGGACGACTACGCCGCCGGGCGCCGCGGCGAGAACGTCCTCGCCCCGCGCGGCCGAACCGCTCGCGCGGAACCCTGCACGGGGGGCGGCGGAGGCACCGGAGTAAGGCCCGCCTAGGCTGTACGACGAAGCAAAACGGGCGAACCGGACCCACCCAGGGGCCGCGAGGATGGAAAGCAGGACCCGCCGATGGGCGACGGAATGCCAGGAATGCACCACCACGGCGGGATGACCGAACTCGGACCCTTCTCGCTCTCCAACGTGCTGACCTGGTCCCCCGACTGGGTGTTCCTGATCGGCAGCCTGGCGGCGCTGGCCCTGTACCTCACCGGCGTGGTCCGGCTGCACAGGCGCGGCGACCGCTGGCCGGTCGGGCGCACGGCGGCCTGGGCGGCGGGCACCGGGACGGTGATCCTGGTCACCTGCACCGGGTTGAACGACTACGGCATGGTGCTGTTCAGCGCGCACATGATGCAGCACATGGTGCTCTCCATGCTGTCGCCGATCCTGCTGCTGCTCGGGGCGCCGATCACGCTGGCGCTGCGTGCCCTGCGACCGGCCGGCAAGGGCAATCCGCGGGGGCCGCGCGAGCTGCTGGTGGCCCTGCTGCACAGCACCTACGTGAAGGTGATCTCGCACCCGGCGTTCACCATTCCGCTGTTCATCGCGAGCCTGTACGGGGTCTACTTCACCCCGCTGTTCGACTTCCTCATGGAGTACCGGCTCGGGCACATCTTCATGATGGTGCACTTCCTGGCCACCGGGCTGGCGTTCTTCTGGCCGATCATGGGCGTGGACCCCGGTCCGAACCGGTCGGGCCACGTGATGCGAATCATCGAGCTGTTCATGGGCATGCCGTTCCACGCCTTCTTCGGCGTGGCGGTGATGATGGGGAGCCAGCCGCTGGTGAAGACCTTCACCACCGAGGGCGCGCCGCCCGGGACGGACCTGCTGGCCGACCAGAAGCTGGCCGGCGGCATCACCTGGGCGTTCGGCGAGATCCCGACGGCGATCGTGCTGATCGCGCTGGTCTACCAGTGGATGCGCTCCGAGGAGCGCCTCTCCCGCCGCCGGGACCGCGCCGAGGACCGCAGCGGCGACGCCGAGCTGGCGGCGTACAACGCGTACCTGGCGTCGCTGGACAAGCGCAACCAGCGCCCCGCGCCGGCGGCCGACGCCGGCTGAGCCCGGCCCCACCGCTCCGGAACCCCCGCCCTCGGGCGGGGGTTCCGTCGTTTCCGGAGCCGGGCGGAGCCGGGCGGAGCCGGAGCCTTGGCCGACCGGGGGCGGACCGGGGGCGGCTCCGGGGGATCAGCCCACCGTGCCGGACTGCCGGGCCAGGCCGGCGACCAGGATGTCCAACCCGAACTCGAACCGCTCGTCCCCGACGTTGCGGGTGAGCGCGACCGCCATGGAGGTGATCATCGGGTAGCGGTCGGTCGGGACGGTGTCGAAGTAGCTCCGGATCCGCTCGGTGAACTCCTCGCTGTTCCCGCCGCCGCGGGTGGACGCCTCGAAGGCGGTCGCCGTCGTGTAGAGCCCGAGCAGGTCGACCCCGTAGGCGGCGGTCTGCTCGTCGAGGCCGCCGGCGCGCAGCATGCCGAGCATGGCCTCGGCGATGTCCATCGCGTGCGGGGTCACCGGGACGTTGGCGACGACGGCGGCCCTGGCCAGATCCCGGTGCGAGAGCAGCACCTGACGGGAGCGGCGCAGCAGCCGCTTCACCTGCTCCTGCCACGTGGCCGGGTCGGGTCGCTCCAGCTCGATCTCGGTGTAGGCGAGGTCGAGGACGAGCTCGACCAGCTCCTCCTTGCTGCCGACGTGGGCGTACAGGCTGGCGGCGCCCGTGCCGAGCTCCTGTCCGACCCGGCGCATGCTGAGCGCGTCCATGCCCTCGGCGTCGACGATCCTCAGTGCGGCCTCGACGATCCGCTCCCGGCTCAGCGGCTGCCGTCTGGGCGGAGCCTTCTCCTTCTGCCAGTGCTCGGACCAGCCGGAGCGCGGGGCGGCACTGGTCATGGGGGCTCCTTCGTGGTCGGTGACGGCTCCCAGATTACTTGACACGAACACCGTTCCATGGGAGAACACTGTTCGTTCAGCAAAACAGTGTTCGTCACGACGAACGACGTTCGCCCCGTGGAATCCGGAGAGCACCCCCCATGACCGACCAGATCGCCCCTCCCGACCCCTCGCCGACGGCGGCGGCCGAGAGCCCGCCGACCGGCTACCGGCTGCGCTGGGCCGGCCTCGCCGTCATCCTGGCCGCCGAGGTGATGGACCTCCTCGACACCACGATCGTCGGCGTCGCCTCGCCCTCCGTCCGGCAGGACCTCGGCGGCAGCGACGCCCAGATCCAGTGGATCTCCGCCTCCTACACGCTCGCCTTCGCCGTCCTGCTGATCACCGGAGCCCGGCTCGGCGACTTCTTCGGACGCAGGCGCCTCTTCACGCTCGGCGCGGCCGGCTTCACCCTCGCCTCGGTGCTCTGCGCGGCGGCACCCGGCGCCGGCGCCCTGATCGCCGCCCGGACCCTCCAGGGCCTGTTCGCCGCGCTGCTCATCCCGCAGGGCCTCGGACTGATCAAGTCGATGTTCCCGCCCAAGGAGATGGGGGCCGCGTTCGGCCTCTTCGGCCCCGTCCTCGGGCTCTCCTCCGTCCTCGGCCCCACCCTCGGCGGCTACCTCACCGACGCCGACTGGTTCGGCCTCGGCTGGCGGACCGTGTTCCTGATCAACCTGCCGCTCGGCCTGCTCACCGTCCTCATGGCCGGCCGGATCCTGCCCGCCGACCGCGTGACCGCTACCGCCCGCACCGGCCGGCTCGACCCGGTGGGCGTGCTGCTGCTCAGCCTCGCCGTGCTGCTGCTGGTCTACCCGCTGGTCCAGGGGCGCGAGCTCGACTGGCCGCTCTGGGCCTTCGTGGCGATGGCCGCGTCCCTGCCGGTGCTCCGGCTCTTCACCCTCCACCAGCGCCGTGTCCTGCGGCGCGGCGGCACCCCGCTGATCGAGCCCTCACTGTTCGGCAAGCGGGCCTTCGTCTCGGCGCTCGCCACCGGGCTGGTCTTCTTCGCCGCGCTCTCCGGCCTGCTGCTGGTCTTCACCCTCCACCTGCAGCTCGGCCTCGGCTGGACCCCGTTGCACGCCGGGCTCTCGATGATCCCGTTGTCGCTCGGCGTGGTCGCCGGCGCCGTCCTCTCCGGCGCGCTCCTGGCCCCGCGCCACGGCCGCCGGGTCCTGCACGGCGGCATGGTGGTCGCCGCCTGCGGTGCGCTCGGCCTCTGGTACGCGGTCGAGCACTGGGCCGCCGGCCTCACCAGCTGGGAGCTGCTCCCCGCGCTGGCCCTCACCGGTTTCGGTCTGGGCCTGATCATGGCGCCGTTCTTCGACATCGCCCTGGCCGGCGTCGAGGAGCCGGAGACCGGCTCGGCCTCCGGCGTCCTCAACGCCCAGCAGCAGCTCGGCGGCTCGGTGGGCGTCGCCCTGCTCGGCACCGCGTTCTTCGGCTGGGCCGGCACCGACGGCTTCCAGCACGCGGCCGGGCGGACGTACGGCCTCGCCGCCGCCCTGCTGGCGCTGGCCTTCCTGGTCGCCTTCCTGCTCCCCCGCCGGGCGCGCCCCGAGGGCGAGCACTGAGCGCGACGCGCACCGCCGCCGCACCGGCCGGTGGCGGCGCCCGGCCGGTGGCGGCGGGAACGCCGGGAGGCCCCGGGATCCGCTCCTGCGGATCCCGGGGCCTCCCGGTTCACTTCGCCTGCGGTCAGCCGAGGTTGGCCAGCGCGTCGTTGAAGGTCTTCGACGGACGCATCGCGGCCGCGGCCTTGGCCGGGTCCGGCTGGTAGTAGCCACCGAGCTCGACCGGCGTGCCCTGGACGGCGGCCAGCTCCTCGACGATGGCCTGCTCCTGCTCGCCCAGCGACTCGGCGAGGCCGGCGAAGGCCTGCGCCAGCTCGGCGTCCGCGGTCTGGCCGGCCAGCTCCTGGGCCCAGTACAGGGCCAGGTAGAAGTGGCTGCCGCGGTTGTCGATGCCGCCGAGGCGACGGCTCGGCGACTTGTCCTCGTTGAGGAAGGTGCCGGTCGCGCGGTCCAGGGTGTCGGCCAGCACCTGGGCGCGGGCGTTCTCCGTGGTGCGGGCCAGGTGCTCGAAGCTCGCGGCCAGCGCGAAGAACTCGCCCAGGCTGTCCCAGCGCAGGTAGTTCTCCTTGACCAGCTGCTGGACGTGCTTCGGGGCGGAGCCGCCGGCGCCGGTCTCGAACAGGCCGCCGCCGTTGATCAGCGGCACGACCGACAGCATCTTGGCGCTGGTGCCCAGCTCCAGGATCGGGAAGAGGTCGGTCAGGTAGTCGCGCAGCACGTTGCCGGTGACCGAGATGGTGTTCTCGCCGCGGCGGATGCGCTCCAGCGAGAACGTGGTGGCGTCGACCGGGGCCTTGATCTCGATCTGCAGGCCGGTGGTGTCGTGCTCCGGCAGGTAGGCCTTGACCTTCTCGATCAGGACGGCGTCGTGCGCACGGGTCTCGTCCAGCCAGAAGACGGCCGGGTCGCCCGAGACACGGGCGCGGGTGACGGCCAGCTTGACCCAGTCGCGGATCGGCAGGTCCTTGGTCTGGCAGGAGCGGAAGATGTCGCCCGGCTCGACGGCCTGCTCCAGGACGACGTTGCCCTCGGTGTCGACCAGGCGAACGGTGCCCGCGGCGGCGATCTCGAAGGTCTTGTCGTGGCTGCCGTACTCCTCGGCGGCCTGGGCCATCAGGCCGACGTTCGGGACGGAGCCGATGGTGGCCGGGTTCAGGGCGCCGTGGGCGCGGCAGTCGTCGAGGACGGCCTGGTAGACACCGGAGTAGCTGCTGTCGGGCAGCACGGCGAGGGTGTCGGCCTCCTGGCCGTCCGGGCCCCACATGTGGCCGGAGGTGCGGATCATGGCCGGCATCGAGGCGTCGACGATGACGTCGCTCGGGACGTGCAGGTTGGTGATGCCCTTGTCCGAGTCGACCATGGCCAGGGCCGGGCCGTCGGCCAGCTCGGCGTCGAACGAGGCCTTGATCTCGGCGCCGTTCTCCAGCGCGTCGAGGCCGGCGAGGATGCCGCCGAGGCCGTTGTTCGGGTTCAGGCCGGCGGCGACGAGCGCCGGGCCGTACGCGGCGAAGGTCTTCGGGAAGAAGGCGCGGACCACGTGGCCGAAGATGATCGGGTCGGAGACCTTCATCATGGTGGCCTTGAGGTGGACCGAGAACAGCACGCCCTCGGCCTTGGCCCGGGCGACCTGGGCGGCCAGGAACTCGTGCAGGGCGGCGACGTGCAGCACGGAGGCGTCGACGACCTCGCCGGCCTGGACCGGGACCGACTCGCGGAGCACCGTGGTGGTGCCGTCCGCGGCGAGCAGCTCGATGCGCAGCGAACCGGCCTCGGCGATCACGGTGGACTTCTCGGTGGAGCGGAAGTCGTTCTCGCCCATGGTGGCGACGTTGGTCTTGGAGTCGGCCGACCACGCGCCCATGCGGTGCGGGTGCGTCTTGGCGTAGTTCTTGACCGACGCGGGGGCCCGGCGGTCCGAGTTGCCCTCGCGCAGGACCGGGTTGACGGCGCTGCCCTTGACCTTGTCGTAGCGGGCGCGGACGTCCTTGTCCTCGTCGGTCTGCGGGTCGTCCGGGTAGTCCGGCAGCGCGTAGCCCTGCGCCTGCAGCTCGGCGACGGCCGCCTTCAGCTGCGGGATGGACGCCGAGATGTTCGGCAGCTTGATGATGTTGGCGCCCGGGGTCTTGGCGAGCGCGCCCAGCTCGGCGAGGGCGTCGCCGATCTGCTGGCCCTCCTCCAGACGCTCCGGGAAGCTCGCGATGATCCGCCCGGCGAGGGAGATGTCGCGCGTCTCCACCTTCACGCCCGCCGTCGAGGCATACGCCTGCACGACCGGCAGGAACGAGTACGTTGCCAGGGCCGGCGCCTCGTCGGTGTGCGTATAGATGATGGTCGAGTCAGTCATCGGTACTCCGCTTCGCGTCTCCAACGTCTTGACGTCAAGATATCTCGTGATCGCCCCTTCGCTCCACCTCCCCCCGGTTCGGATGTGCGGGGGGAGGCGTCCGGGGCACCGGGGCGACGGTCAGCTCCACGGTGGTCCCGGCGCGGGCGCGCGGCAAGCGGAGCGCCCGGAGGACCGCCGGAGGGGGCTACCGGAGGGCGCCGGAGCGGGCCGCCAGCCGCGTCTCGAACTCGGCCAGGTCGGCCGGGAACCAGAGCTGCCCGCCCCGGTTGGACTCCCGGACGAAGTCCCGCAGGGCGCCGCTGGCCAGGGTGTGCCGGGAGATGTCGCCGAGGACGGCGAGCCCGACCCGGTAGGTGGCGAACTTCTGCACGATCCCGCCGGCGATCCGGGTGCTCAGGGTGAAGAACTCGTCCGGGAAGCGCTCGGCCGGGACGAGCACCCAGGCGGCGTCGCGACCCAGGGCGTCACCGATGACGTCCATCGCCGCGGACTCGTCGCCGATGGCCGGGCCCTCGGCGGGCAGCCGCAGGACACCGGACGGGGCGGTGGGGCTGTGCTCAGACATGACGGTTCTCCGTGGTCATGGAGTGGATGACGGCGAGCAGCTCGGCCGTGTCGGCCGGATCGCCGAGGATGATCACCTTGAGGGTCGCGCGCTCCTCGTTGTGGAGGGACTCCACCCGCGTCGGGACGGTGTTCCCGCGCGGGCCCGAGACCAGTGCCACGAGGGTGTTCGACAGCCGGACGGCCTCCCGCACACCGACCCCGTCGATCTGGACGACGGTGGAGACCTCGACGTGCAGCGGACCGGGCTCCGGCGGCGCCGACGCCTCGGGGTCCGCGCCGGCGAAGGACTCGAAGTCGCGGCGGGCGATCCGGTACTGCTTCCCGATCCTGGTGGCCCGCAGCCGGCCGTCGCGGACGTAGCCGCGGACCGTCCGCACGTGCAGCCCCAGCAGCTCGGCCACCTGTTCCACCGAGTAGTACTCCGGCACCGGACACCCTTCGCACGACGACTCCTTACGGTCGAAAACTACCATGAGAACAGGTTGGATAGGGAAGGATAGGGAGTGCTGTCCGATGAGCGGTACAGCCGACCGTCAGAACTTCGTCAACGCAGCGCGGCATTCGGTCAACGCTGCGTCAGGACGGCGTCCGAGTGCCCGGCGCCGCCCTAGCGTCGAAGGAGCAGTTCCGGCAGGACCCTCCACCACTCGGGAGCACCCGCATGGCCCGCGTCGTCTGGCACGTCCCGGTCACCGTCACCGGCAGGACCACCGCTCTCCGCCTCTTCCGCCATCGGGACGGCCGCCGCTGCGCGGTCGGCTTCAGCTCCGCCGGCGCGCTGGCCGACCTGCTCGGCACCGGGCAGGCCGCCGTCGAGCTCGGCGAACCCGCCCTGCGCGCCCTGACCGCCCCGCTCGGCGTCGACGAGCTGGTCCTGGACCCGCGCCTGGTCGCGCAGCCCGTCGCGGGCGGCGCGGACCGCCCGGCTGCAGCACCGGTGAGCGCCCTCCACCTCGTGCCCGGCGCGCCCGGGCCCGAGGAGGCCCGGCCGCTGCAGGCCCTCGCCCGGGTGAGCTACGGCCCGGTCCCGCTCGACTTCGACCGGCTGGCCGCCGAGTTCCCGGCCGTCCAGAGCGGCCTCGCCCTGGCCGGTGACGCCGACCTCGAACTCCGGCTCGCCTGCACCGGGCCGGAGGAGTTACGGGCCGTCTCCATCGCCCTGCTGCGCGCCGGGGCCGCCCACGTCCGCATCGACCTCGTCCTGCGGGCGCTGATCCCGGGTCAGCCCGCGCTCCGGTCCGTGCCCTGACGGCCCGTGCACCCGCTGTCCGGAGGGGGCGCAGGCCGGGCGCAGGCGCCGGGAGGGCCTACACCCCCCGGCAGGTGAGGGCCGCGACGGCGGTCAGCAGCAGCGCCGAACCCGCCACCAGGGCCGGGGTGAGCGGCTCGCCGAAGCACACGACGCCGAGCACCGCGGCCGTCGCCGGTTCGAGCAGCACCAGGACGGCGGCCGTCACCCCCGGCACCACGGTCAGACCGGCGAAGTACCACCGGTAGGCGAACAGGGTGGGCACGGTGCCGAGGAAGAGCAGCGCACCGGCCGTCGCCAGCGGCTCCCCGGCGGACGGCAGGACCCCGCCCTCCGCCACCGCGAGCGGCAGCAGGCAGAGCAGCCCGGTGGTGAACGCACCGGTCGAGGCGCGCGCCGAACCGCCACCGCGCGCCCAGAGCGTCAGCCCGCTCTGCCCGGCCCCGGCCAGCACCGCGAGGGCCGCCCCGAGCAGCGGACGCGGACCGGCCGCCGGCGCGGCCACCAGCAGCGCCAGCCCGCCGAGCGCGAGGGCGAGCGCGACCGACGCCCGGGCCGTCAGGCGCTCACCGAGCAGCAGGTGGGCACCGAGGCTGGTGAGCACCGGACCGGCGCCGATGGTGATCAAGGTGCCGAGGCCGAGACCCGCGTACTGGACCGAACCGAAGTAGGCGCACTGGCTGACGGCCAGGGCGAGCCCGGTCAGGACGGCCGCGCGGCGCGGGGCACCGCAGGCCCGCCCCCCGGCCGTCCGCCGGAGGGCGGGCAGCAGCGCGAGGCAGCCGGCCGCGACGGCGAACCGCCAGGCACAGACGGCCACCGGGCCGAGCCCTCCGGTGCGCAGCAGCAGGGCGGCGACGGCTCCGCCCGCGCCCCAGGCCACGGCGGCGGCCGAGATGGACAGCAGGCCGTGCCGGACCGGCACGGCGACATGAGTGGTCATGCGTTCGTTCTCCACGACGGGGTGCCGGGCGGGGCCCGGCCGGATGAGGTCCACCGGTGGCGCGGGCGGCACTCATCGGCCCGGTGGCGGGGGCCGCCGGGCGGGGTGTGCGTGGAGGGGCCGCCCGCTAGCGGACGGGCGGCGGCAGGATCACGAAGCGCATGGGGCCACCCTAGCGCCGGCCGGTGGGCGGGCGGGCGGGCGGGCCGTGGCAAGATCGGACCGATCGGCCCGACGTGGGCCTCCGTCGGCTCGACCATCGGCTCGGGACGGCGGTACGGCGCGAAGAACGCCGTCGTCGTCGGGTCGACGCGGGCGGTCGCCGGGACCGCGTCACCCCTCGCGCCACGGGGCGGGCCCGCCGGTTCACCAACCCGGCGGGCCCGCCCCGTTCCCTCGCGGACCGCTGTCTACAGCGACAGCACCGCGCGCAGCGCCCGCTCCACCTCCGCCTCCGGGTCGTCGGCCGCCCCCTCGGCCCGCCAGGCCACGAACCCGTCGGGCCGCACCAGCACCGCACCGTCCGGGCGCACGCCGTGCGACGCGGCGAAGTCGCCGCCGGGCTCGGGCGCCAGGTCGTCCTCCGCCCCGTCACCGATCCGGTACGCGTCGAGCGGGACGGCCAGCCGGTCCGCGGCCCGCCGCGCCGCCACGTGCCAGGCCGCGCCCTCCGGGCCGGTCAGCAGCACCATCGCCTGCTCGTACAGGTCGAGAGTGGAGAGCCGGACCCCGGCGCGCAGCAGCCACTGGTGCGGCGCCCGGCTGCCGGGCTCACCGGCCGACTCGAACGCCTCCGGCACCACCGGACCGGCCGGATCGGTCCCGGTCACGGCGCCCGACCGGTACCGGTAGCCGAGCGCCACCGACAGCACACCGGCCTGCCGGCCGACGCCGGGCACCACCGCGTACCCCGGGTGGCTGTGCTCGGCCGACCGCGCCGACGCCCGCTCCCCGGTCACCTGGGCCACCGGCCGCCGCTCGCTCCCGTACGTCTCCAGCAGCCCCGGACCGGCCCAGCCGCACAGCGCCGCGGCCAGCTTCCAGGCCAGGTTGTGGGCGTCCTGGATGCCGGTGTTGGAGCCGAACGCCCCGGTCGGGGACATCTCGTGCGCCGAGTCCCCGGCCAGGAACACCCGCCCGGCGGAGTACCCGTCGGCCACCCGCTCGGCCGCGTGCCAGGGGGCCCTCCCCGTGATCTCGACATCGAGGTCCGGCATGCCGACCGCGGCCCGGATGTGCCGCACGCAGCGCTCGTCGGTGAACGCCTCCAGGGGCTCGCCGTGCTCCGGGTGCCAGGGCGCGTGGAACACCCACTCCTCGTGGTTGTCCACCGGCAGCAGGGCGCCGTCCGCCTCCGGAGCGGTCAGGTAGCAGGCGATGAAGTGACGGTCGCCCACCACCTCGGCCAGCCGCTTCGCCCGGAAGGTGATGCTGACGTTGTGGAACAGCTCGCCCTTGCCGCTCTGGCCGATCCCCAGGGCCTCCCGGACCGGGCTGCGCGGACCGTCCGCCGCGACCAGGTAGTCGGCCCGCACCCGGCGCTCCTCGCCGGTCTCCCGGCTGCGCAGCAGCGCCGTCACGCCCTCGTCGTCCTGCTCGAAGGAGAGCAGCTCGGTCGAGAACCGGATGTCCGCGCCCAGCTCCCGGGAGGACCGCAGCAGCACCGGTTCCAGGTCGTTCTGGCTGCACAGGCACCACGAGCTGGGGCTGAAGCGGGCGAGCCGCCCGCCCGGGTCGATCTCCCGGAACAGCCACTCCTGCTCCTCCCCGGTCAGCGAGGGGGCCTGAAGGATGCCGTGGTTCGGCGCGAGCACCGAGGCCGCCTCGCGGATCGCCGGCTCGATCCCGGCCACCCGGTACAGCTCCATCGTGCGGACGTTGTTGCCTCGGCCACGCGGGTGATGCGAGGTGTCGGCGTGCTTCTCGACCAGCAGGTGTCTGACACCCAGTCGGCCCAGGAAGAGCGAGGCGGACAGCCCGACCAGCGAGCCGCCGACGATCAGGACCGGCACCCGGTCGTCAACCTTCGGTTTCATCAATTGCTCCAGCCTGTAAGGAGGTTCGGGGCCCTGATGCGGGCTCGGAGCCGCCCTCGACGGGGCTCTCGGACACAGCGGCCCCGTTCTTCCATCCCCCGCGCCGGGGGGCTTCTGCCGCCGCTTCGCCCGGATGGCCCGCATATCTCGCGCCGCCCGTGCCCGCCGCGCACGATCGACCTCAGACCTGGCGCCGACCCCGACCGGCCGACCGCCACCGCACCGCCCTCCCCCCGCCGGAGGCCACCCGGCCCCTCCGGCCCGGCGCCGCCGCACGCGGCCCCCGACGCGTACGGCCCAGAAGCAGAAAGTGGATCATGACGACCCTGTCCGAACCCCCCGCGCGGCAGCACTCCGAATCCGAGACCCGCCTGCGGGTGGTGCTGATGCTGGAGATCCAGGACGGCGCCCAGCAGCGCTTCATGGACGTGTACGAGCAGCTCCGCCACCAGGTGGCCACCGTCCCCGGCCACGTCAGTGACCAGCTCTGCCAGTCCATCAACGACCCCCGCCAGTGGCTCATCACCAGCGAGTGGGAGGACCAGGAGACCTTCCTGGAGTGGGTGGACAGCCCGGCCCACCGGGAAATGGTCAAGCCGATGCACGGCTGCGTCAGCGACACCTTCCGCTCGCTGCGCTACACCATCCTCCGCGAGACCTCCGCCGCCGGCGTCACCGGCACCCGGGCCCCGCAGGAGGTGCCCGAGGGCCTGCCGCGCACCACCCCCTCCGGACAGGCCGGCCCGCCCAAGGCCGACCCCGGGCCCGACGGCGTGGTCCGGCACGCCCTGACCTTCACCGTCAAGCCCGGCAGCGAGCCGGAGGTCGCCCGGATCCTCTCCGGCTACACCTCGCCCCGCGCCGAGGTCGACGACACCACCCGGCTGCGCCGCACCTCGCTGTTCATGCACGGCAACCGGGTGGTCCGGGCGGTCGAGGTGGTCGGCAACCTCGGCGACGCGCTGCGGCACGTCGCCATGCAGCCCGAGGTACGGGCCGTCGAGGAGGCCATCAACCCGTACCTGGAGGAGGCCCGCCAGCTGGGCGACCCGCAGGCGGCCCGCGCCTTCTTCGCCCGGGCCGCACTGCCGGCCGAGCACCAGGCGATCGCCGGCTCCCCCGCCTCCGGCCGGCTGCACCGGCACGCGGTGCTCTACCCGGTCAAGCCCGGCCACGGCCAGGCCGTGGCCGACCTGCTCGCCGACTACGACAACCTGGCCACCGTCGACCCGACCGGGCCGGTGGTCACCAGCACCGTCTTCCACCGGGACGACGTCGTGGTCCGCCTGGTGGACCTGCGGGTCCCCGCCGAGGCGGACCCGGCGGCAGGACTCGGCGTCGCCGGCGAGCGCGAGGCCGCCCTCCTCGGCCGGCTGCTCGACCTCGGCCCGGAGGGCGACCTGCGGACCGTCGGCGGGCTCAGCGCCGTCCTCGCCGCCCGCGCCATGAACCCGGTCACCGACCGCACCTCCCAGCCCGCCTGACGCTCCGTCGCCTCCCCCGGCCGGGCCACCACCACCGATCCCGACATCCGTAAGGAAGAAACCATGTCCACGCAGTACCCACGGATCGTGCACGTCTCCGAGGCGCCGGAGAACCGCAGGCGCGGCGGCGACCTGCGCGCCATCCTCACCCCGACCACCTGCGGCGCCACCAGCGGGTTCATGGGGCTGGCCATCGTGCAGCCCGGCGAGCGGATCGGCGAGCACTACCACCCGTACTCCGAGGAGTTCGTCTTCGTCGTCGCCGGCGACCTGGAGGTGGACCTGGACGGCGAGACCCGGGTGCTCAAGCCCGAGCAGGGCCTGATGATCCCCATCGACATGCGCCACCGGTTCCGCAACGTCGGCGACACCGAGGCCCGGATGGTCTTCCACCTCGGCCCGCTGGCACCCCGCCCCGAACTCGGCCACGTCGACACCGAGGAGACGGAGCCGGTGGGCACCTCCGCCCCGCCGGAACACGCCAAGGTGGCCTCGTGAGCCGGCGACGGGTCGCCGTCACCGGAATCGGCGTGGTCGCGCCCGGCGGAGTCGGTGTCCCCGCGTTCTGGGAACTCCTCACCTCCGGGCGGACGGCGACCCGGGGCATCACGCTCTTCGACCCCACCGGGTTCCGCTCCCGGATCGCCGCCGAGTGCGACTTCGACCCGGCCGCCCACGGGCTCGGCCCCGACGAAGTCCAACGGGCCGACCGTTACGTCCAGTTCGCCATGGTGGCCACCGACGAGGCGCTCGCCGACTCCGGGCTGGACCTGGCCGCCGAGGACCCGTGGCGGATCGGCGTCTCGCTCGGCACCGCCGTCGGCGGCACCACCCGGCTGGAGCACGACTACGCCCTGGTCAGCGCCGGCGGCGCCCGCTGGGACGTCGACCACCGGCGGGCCGAACCGCAGCTGCACCGGGCCTTCGCGCCCTCGACGCTCGCCTCGGCGGTCGCCGAGCGGACCGGGGCGCGCGGCCCGGTGCAGACCGTCTCTACCGGCTGCACCTCCGGCCTCGACGCCATCGGGTACGCCTTCCAGAGCGTCGAGGAGGGCCGCGCCGACATCTGTCTCGCCGGCGCCTCCGACTCGCCGATCTCGCCGATCACCGTCGCCTGCTTCGACGCCATCAAGGCCACCAGCGAGCGCAACGACGACCCGGCGCACGCCTCCCGGCCGTTCGACGCCCACCGTGACGGCTTCGTGCTCGGCGAGGGAGGCGCCGTCCTCGTCCTGGAGGAACTGGAACACGCCCGGCGGCGCGGCGCCCGGATCTACGGCGAGATCGGCGGCTTCGCCACCTTCGGCAACGCCTACCACATGACCGGCCTCACCCAGGAGGGGCTGGAGATGTCCCGGTCGATCGACCACGCGCTCGCCCACGCCAGGGTCGACCGCGGCGACGTCGACTACGTCAACGCACACGGCTCGGGCACCAAGCAGAACGACCGGCACGAGACGGCGGCCGTCAAACGCTCGCTCGGCGAGCACGCCTACCGGACGCCGATGAGTTCGATCAAGTCGATGGTCGGGCACTCGCTCGGCGCGATCGGCGCGATCGAGGTGGTCGCCTGCACCCTCGCGCTCGACCGCGGCGTCGTCCCGCCGACCGCCAACTACGAGACACCCGACCCGGAGTGCGACCTCGACTACGTACCGCGCACCGCGCGGGAGATGCCGCTGCGCCACATCCTCTCGGTCGGCAGCGGGTTCGGTGGATTCCAGTCCGCCGTCGTGCTCACAAGAACGGGGTGAGATCCATGACGTCACGTCAGCAGAACCGCCGGGCGGTGATCACCGGCCTCGGCGTGGTGGCGCCGAACGGCGTGGGGGCCGACGCCTTCTGGAAGGCCATCAGGCAGGGCGTGAGCGTCCTCGACCGGATATCCCGTGAGGGCTGCGCGGACTTCCCCCTGCGCATCGCGGGCCAGGTGAGGGACTTCGACCCGGCCGCCACCATCGACAGCCGCTACCTGGTGCAGACCGACCGGTTCACGCACTACGCGATGGCCGCCGCCGACCAGGCGGTGGCGGACGCCGGATACGTCCCCGACCCCGACGACCCGTACGCGGTCGGCGTGGTCACCGCGGCCGGCTCCGGCGGCGGCGAGTTCGGCCAGGGCGAACTCCAGCAACTCTGGGGCAAGGGACCGCAGTTCGTCGGCCCCTACCAGTCCATCGCCTGGTTCTACGCCGCCAGCACCGGCCAGGTCTCCATCCGGGGCGGCTACAAGGGCCCGTGCGGGGTGGTCGCCAGCGACGAGGCCGGCGGCCTGGACGCCCTGGCCCACGCCGCCCGCGCCATCGAACGCGGCACCGACGCGGTGGTGGCCGGCGCCGCCGAGGCCCCGCTCGCGCCGTACTCGATGGTCTGCCAGCTCGGCTACCCCGAGGTCAGCCTCGCCGACCGGGCCGACCGGGCCTACCTGCCCTTCTCCCCCGCGGCCTGCGGCTTCGCCCCCGCCGAGGGCGGCGCGATGCTCTTCCTGGAGGACGAGCGGACCGCCCTCCGGCGCGGCGCCACCGTCCGGGCGTACCTGGCCGGGCACGGCGCCACCTTCACCGGTGCCTCCCGCTGGGAGGAGTCCCGGGAGGGCCTGGCCGCCGCCATCCGGATCGCCCTCGACCAGGCCAGGATCTCGCCGGAGGAGGTCGACGTGGTCTTCGCCGACGCCCTCGGCGTCCCCGCCGCCGACCGCGCCGAGGCGCTCGCCCTGGCCGACGCGCTCGGCCCGTACGCCGAACGCGTCCCGGTCACCGCCCCGAAGGCCGGCACCGGCCGGGCCTACTGCGGCGCGCCGGTGCTCGACACGGCCGCCGCCGTGCTCGCCATGGAGGACGGTGTCCTGCCGCCCACCCCGAACGTCACCGAGGTCGGACACGACCTGGCCCTGGTGACCGGGCGCGCCCGGCCGGCCGAGCTGCGCACCGCGCTGGTGCTCAGCCGCGGGCTGATGGGCTCCAACTCGGCCCTGGTGCTCCGGCGTGGCGACCGGGAGACGTGATCCACGCCCCGCCCGTGCCGTCGTTCCACCGCTCCACCGGTCGCCCGTCGCCCGCCGCCTGCCCCGCCGGCTCGACCGTCCGGCCGTCCGGCCGCTCAACCGCAACTCGCACGCTATGAAGGGACATCCCGTGAGCAACACCCTCAGCTATCCCGAACTCGCGACGCTCATCCAGGCCCGGGCCGGCGTCGCCGTCGACCCCCTCGACCTGGAGCGCCCCGGCGTCAGCTTCGACGACTTCGGCGTGGACTCCCTCGGCCTGCTCGGCGTGGTCGGCGAGCTGGAGAACCGGCACGGCGTGAAGGTCACCAACGGCGCGGAGTCGGCGAAGACCCCCACCGAGTTCCTCGACCTGGTCAACTCCGCCGTCACCGCGAAGGCGGGTGCCTGAGATGGCCGGACACACCGACAACGAGATCGTCATCGCGGCACCGCTCGACCTGGTCTGGGAGATCACCAACGACCTGGAGAACTGGCCCCAGCTGTTCAGCGAGTACGCCTCGGTCGAGGTGCTGGAGCGGGACGGCGACCGGGTCACCTTCCGGCTGACCATGCACCCCGACGACGACGGGAAGGTGTGGAGCTGGGTCTCCGAGCGCACCACCGACCGGTCCTCGCTCGCGGTCCGGGCCCGGCGGGTCGAACCCGGCCCGTTCGAGTTCATGGACATCCAGTGGGAGTACGCGGAGGTCCCGGCCGGCACCAGGATGCGCTGGGTGCAGGACTTCTCGATGAAGCCCACCGCGCCGGTCGACGACGACGGCATGGTCAACCACATCAACCGCAACTCGCGGATCCAGCTGCAGCTGATCCGCGAGAAGGTCGAGAAGAAGGCCGCGGAGCTGTGAGCACGACGTCCCCCCTCACCACGCAGACCCACCGCGCGCTGATCGTCGCCCGGATGAAGCCGGACGCGGCCCGGGGCATCGCCGACGTGTTCGCCGAGTCCGACCGGGGCGAGCTGCCCCAGCTGATCGGCGTCACCGGGCGGAGCCTCTTCCAGTTCGGCGACGTCTACCTCCACCTGATCGAGGCGGACCGGCCGCCCGGACCGGCCGTCGCCCAGGTCGTCGGGCATCCGGAGTTCCGGGCGGTCAGCGACGCGCTCACCGCGTACGTCCAGGCGTACGACCCGGCCACCTGGCGCGGGCCGAAGGACGCCATGGCGCACGAGTTCTACCGCTGGGAGCGCACCGGCTGAGGGCCGGTGCCGGTCCGTCGAGCGGACACCCCGTCGGCCTGCGGCCTGCGGGGTGTCCGCTCGTGCGGGTCAGCCGGCCGGCCCGGTCATCGCGGCGAGGACGGCGCGCCAGTCCTCCCCGGGCTCCGGGCGGAGCAGCTCGGCGAGCGCGTCGGCCCGGTAGCGCCACGGGCGGCGCAGCTCGGGGTCCGCGTCCTCCGTGGCGGTGACGGCGCCGGCCGAGCCGAGCAGGCGGACCAGCTCGGTGGCGAAGTCCGTCCAGGAGACGTGGCCGGTCACCGCGTTGACCACCCGGCCCGGTGCCCGGGTGAGGCCGCCCGCCAGGGCGCGGGCGAGGGCCGCCGAGTGCACCCAGCTCGCGCCGTACCAGTCGGCGCCGCCCTCCGGCGCGGATCGCGGCAGGGTGATCGGCCGGCCCGCCAGGGCGTCCTGGTAGAGCGCGCCGGTGGCGCCCCAGCGGAGCTGGTCGCGCAGCCGCCGGTTGGGCCCCCAGACCAGCGGCGAGCGGACCACCGTCCAGGGTCCCCGGCCGTCGGCGGACTCGCGGAGGATCCGCTCGCACTCCGCCTTGGCCCGCCCGTACGGGCTGACCGGCCCGGTGGCCGGGGCGCCCTCGGCGACCTCGCCCGGCGCGGGGCGCCCGTAGGCGTCGACGCTGCTGACGAAGACGAAGCCCGCCCCGCCGCGCCAACCGTCCACCAGGGCGCGCATCGCGGCGACGTCGACGGCGTGCTCGGTGAACGTGCACGCGGAGTGGATGACGGCGTCCACGCCCTCGACGGACCGGCGCAGGCTGTCGAGGTCGGCGAGGTCCCCCTCCGCGACCTCGACGCCGCTGCGGGCCACCAGGTGCGCCGACTCGGGGCGGACCAGGGCGCGGACCGGTCGGCCCTGGGCGACGAGCTCCTGGAGGACGGCCGCGCCGACACCGCCGGTGGCCCCCGTGAGCAGCACAGTGCCGGCCCTGGTGGCCGTGCTCCGGCCGGTCCCGGTCCGCACGCCCGCGGCGGCGGACGCGGTCGCGGTGGAGCGCCGTTCCGCGGCGCGGGTGGTGAGGAGGCCGGCCAGTGCCCGGGGCGTGCGCTGTTCGAGAACGTCCAGCCCGGTCAGCGGCAGACCCGTGCCGGTACGGAGCCGCTCCGCCAGCTGGACCGCCACCAGCGAGTGGCCGCCCAGCCCGAAGAAGTCCCCGTCCGGCGACGGGCGCCCGCCCAGCAGGTCCCCGAACGCCGCCAGCACCGCGTCGAGGTGGGCGGACGGGGCGGCGGCGGGCGCGCCGGGGAGGCGGGCCGGGTCGAGCGTGCCGTCGGGGTGGCGGGGCAGGGTGTCCATGAGGGTGACGGCGGCGGGGAGCCGGTCGGGCGGCAGTTGTCGGCGGAGGCCCGCGCGCAGGTCGGTGCCGCCCGGGACGGACGGGCCGCGGACCACCGCGTAGGCGAGCGCCGGACCGTCGTCCGGGGCGAGCACGGCGGCGTCGGCGACCCGGGGGTCGGCGAGCAGGGCGGCGACCGCGGGGTGCTCCGGTCCGACGGACCCGGTGGCGGGCGACGGCGGGGCGGCGAGGCGGCTGCCGGGGAGCTCGGAGAGCGGGCGGTCGGCGTCGGCGGCGACGGCCACGAGCAGCTCGGCGAAGGCGGCGTGCAGACGGCGGGCGGTGGGCTCGTCGAGGGCGGCCGGGTCGTGCTGGAGCAGGCAGCGCGGCTGCGGGCCGTCCTCGACCAGCAGGGTGAGGCCGAACTTCGCGAGACCGAGGTCGATGTCGACGGCCTCGGCGGCGAGACCGGGCAGGGTCAGCGGCTCCGACGGGCCGACCAGGTCGCAGCTGACGGCGAGCAGCGGGGTGCCGTCCGTGCCCCGGGCGGCGGGGCCGAGCCGCTCGACGACCAGGTCGAACGGGACGTCGTGGTGGACCTGCGCGTCGAGCAGGGCGGTCCGGACGGTGGCCAGGACTTCGGTGAAGACCGGGTCGCCGCCGGGGAGTTCGGCGCGGACCGGCAGGGTGTTGACCTGGAGGCCGACCAGTCGGCGCAGTTCCGGGCGGGCCCGGTGGCCGCCGGCGCAGCCGAGGACGAGGTCGGGCTCGCCGGTGGCGGTGCGCAGGGCGGCGAAGGCGGCGGCCAGGACGACGGCGAAGAGCGTGGCCCCGCGCCGGGCGCCGAGCCTGCGCAGGTCGTCGAGGGTGCCCGCGGCGAGCGGGGAGCCGTGCAGGGCGGCCCGCCGGTCGGGGGTGCCGGGCGGGACGGGGCGCAGCAGCGGCAGCGGCCGGGCGCCGGTGAGCCCGGCGGCCCGGTCGGCCGCCGCGGCGCCGAGCTCGTCGTCGCGGCCCCGCTCCCAGCGGGCGTAGTCGGCGTACGGGAGTCCCGGGTCGGGGAGGTCCTCCGGTCGGAGCCCGGCGGCGTCCGCGTACAGGGCCGCGAGGTCGGCGGCGAGGATCGGCAGGGACCCTCCGTCGACGGCAATGTGGTGGATCGTCAGGAGGACGGTGTGGTCGTCGGGGGCGTGCCGGAGGGCGAGTGCGCGGAGCACGGGGCCGGTGGCGAGGTCGAACGGGCGGGCCGCTTCGGCGTGCAGCAGCGCGGTGCCGTCGGGATCGGTGCTGCCGGGATCGGTGCTGCCGGGATCGGTGCCTTCCGGGGCGGCGAGCCGCACGGGGACCGGGATCGGGACGACCGGCCCGGTCTCCTGGTAGGGCCGCTCGTCGCGCTGTCCGTAGCGGGTACGGAGGATCGCATGGCGGGCGGTCAGGCCGGTGAGGGCCGTCGCGAGGGCGTCGAGGTCCAACGGACCGCGCAGCCTGGTGGCGAGCGGGACGTGGTAGCGCGCGCCGCCCTGGCCGAGCCGCTCCATCAGCCACATCCGCTGCTGGGCGTGGGAGAGCGGGGCCGCGCCGGTGGCGGAGGTCCGCGGGACCGGCCCGGCGCCGCGGGCGGGGCTCACGGCGCGACCGGGGCCGGCGGCGGAGCCCGAGGTCACGGGGGTGGCGGAGGGGCCGGGAACGGCGGCCGGGGGGCCGCCCGCCCGGTCGGCGGACCCGTCCGCGACCCGGCGGCGGGCGCGGCGGAGCAGGGCGGCCTGGTCGACGGGGGCGGCCTGACCTGCCTGGTCGGCGGGGGCGGTCATCGGGTGGGCTCCTGGTGGTGTGCGGCGGGCCGGGCGGCGTCGCCGTCCGCGGGTTCGGCGGGTTCGGCGGAGGCGTCCGGCGCGGCGGACTCGGCCGCGAGGAGGGCGCGTTCGATCAGCGCCGCCTGGCCCGCCACGGTGGGGTGGTCGAGGAAGTCGCCGAGCGGCAGGTCGACGCCGAGGTCCTCGCGGAGGTCGTCGACGACCCACATCGCGAGCAGCGAGTGGCCGCCCTCGGCGAAGAAGTCCGCTTCGGGAGCGGTCACTTCGTGCTCCAGGGCCCGCGACCAGGCCGCGGCGACGACCTGCTGGATCGGGGTGAGGACGGCGCCGGCGCCCGGCCCGGCGGCGGCCCCGGGCGCGGGCCGGTCGTCGGACGCCAGGGCCCGGCGGTCGACCTTCCCGCTGCCGGTGAGCGGGAGGGCGTCCAGCACGGTCCAGGCGGTGGGCACCAGGTGCGCCGGGAGGCGCTCGGCGAGCTGCCGGCGGAGCGCCTCGGGGACGGGGCGGGTGCCCTCGGCGGGGACGACGTACGCGGCCAGCGCGGCGTCCTCGTGCCCCACCCGGCGGACCACGACCGCCGTCTCGGCGACCTCGGGCAGGCTGCGCAGCGCGTGCTCGACCTCGCCGGGTTCGATCCGGAAGCCGCGGACCTTCACCTGGTCGTCCAGCCGGCCGTGGAACTCCAGCGTGCCGTCGGGGCGCCGCGCGGCGCGGTCGCCCGTGCGGTACACCCGGCCGAGGCCGGGGAGGTCCGCGAACCGCTCGGCGGTCAGCTCCGGTCGGCCGAGGTAGCCGAGGGCCAACCGGGCCCCGCCGATCCAGAGTTCGCCGCGGGTGCCG
Source organism: Streptomyces sp. BE20 (assembly GCF_036322525.1). Lineage (NCBI taxonomy): Bacteria > Bacillati > Actinomycetota > Actinomycetes > Kitasatosporales > Streptomycetaceae > Streptomyces > Streptomyces sp. BE20. The sequence continues at coordinate 26,515 of NZ_JAQYWW010000862.1, forward strand.
TCCGCGACGGGCCGCCGCTCCTCGTCGAGGACGAAGGTGCGGGCGCCGCCGAAGGGGCGGCCGATCGGGATCGGGCCCGTGCAGTCGGCCGGCCGGATGCGGTGCAGGGTGGTGAAGGTGGTGGCCTCGGTGGGCCCGTAGGCGTTGACCAGGTCGAGCCAGGGGAAGGCGCGCAGGACCGCGTCCGCGTGCTCGACGGAGAGCGCCTCGCCACCGACGATCAGGGTCCGCAGGACACCGAAGATCCGCGAGCGGCGGGCCGCCAGCTGGTGGAAGAGCGCGGTGGTGAGGAACGCCGTCGTGACGCCGAACCGCTCGATGTCGCGCGCGAGTTCCTCGGGGGTCGGCCGTTCGGCGGGCGAGACGGCGACGGCGGCCCCGCGGACCAGCGGGGCCCACAGCTCGAAGGTGGCGGCGTCGAAGGCGGCGGGCGAGTGGAGCAGGACGCGGTCGCCGGGGCCCAGCGCGATCCCGTCGGGGGCGGTCACCAGGTCGGTGACGGCGCTGTGCGGCACCTGGACGCCCTTCGGCTGCCCGGTGGAGCCGGAGGTGTAGTAGACGAGGGCGACGCCGGCCGGGTCCGGGTGCACCGGGTCGGCGCCCTCGGCGGTCTCGACCGTGCCGGCCGCGGCGCGACCGGACTCGGTGAGCGCCAGCGAGCGGTCCGCGGGGAGTCCGGCGTCGGCGAGCAGCGCCTTGTCCCCGAGGGTGAGCCGGACGCCGGCGTCGTCGAGCATGCCGGTGAGGCGAGGGCGCGGGTAGGCCGGGTCGAGCGGCACCACGTGGCCGCCGGCCCACCAGACGGCGAGCTGGGCCACGGCCTGGCGGGTCGCGCGGGCGCAGAGCAGGCCGACGGCGGTGCCGGGGCCGACCCCTCGGGCGGTCAGGTCGGCGGCCAGCCGGCCCGCGGTGGTGACGAGTTCGCGGTAGGTCAGGGCGGTGGAGCCGTCGGTGACGGCGAGGGCGCGGGGGCGCAGCGCCGCCTGCCCGGCGATGAGCGCCGGAACGGTGGCGGCTTCGGGCGCGCCGGCGGGCGCGGCCTCGGGCAGGGCGTCACCGGTGGCAGGGGTGTGCGCGGCGGTGGAGGTCATGGGGTGGTTCCCTTCCGGGCACCCCGGCGGCGTACCGGGGTGCCCTGCGGCGGCGGTCGGGAGGTGCGGCGGCCCGTCAGCCGGTGGCGGCGCTCGTGAGCCGCTCGTCGATCAGCCGGGCGATGGCCCGCAGGTCGGGCTGGCGCAGCAGCAGCGGGGCGCGCAGCCGCACTCCGTACGCGTCCTCCAGTGCGGTGAGCAGTCGGGCGGCGGTGACCGACGTCCCGCCCGAGTCGAGGAAGTTGTCCGCCGGTTCGAGGTCCGTGCGGCCGAGCAGCTCGTGGCAGAGCCGGAGCACGGTCCGCTCGGTGGCGGTGGCGGCCGTCTCGGGCGCGGGTCCGGCCGGGCGGCCGGCGTCCTCGGCCTTGAGCAGCGCGGCCCGGTCGATCTTCCCGTTGGCGTCCAGCGGGAAGGTGTCGACCAGCCGCAGGGTGCCCGGCACGGCCTGCTCGGGCAGCCAGGGCCGGACCGCGTCCAGCAGGTCGGCCGCCGCGGGTGCGGGTTCCTCCGGCGCGGGCTGGACGAAGGCGAGCAGGTGGGCACCGCCGGCCGTGCCCGGGCGGGCGACGACGGCGGCGCGGCGGACCCGGGGGTCGCGTTCGAGGGCAGCCTCGACCTCGGCCGGTTCGATCCGCACCCCGCTGACCTTGACCTGGTCGTCGAGCCGGCCGAGGAACTCGACCACGCCGTCGGGGCGCATCAGCACGCGGTCGCCGCTGCGGTAGACCCGGTCGGTGCCCTCGATCTCGTCGGGCGCCGAGACGAAGCGTCGGGCGGTGAGCTCGGCGTCGAGGTAGCCGATGGCCAGGCCCCGCCCGCCGATCCGCAGTTCGCCCGCGTGGCCGTGCGGCACCGGGCGGCCGTCCTCGTCGGTGACCAGGACGACGGCGCCGGGGATCGGGCGGCCGATCGGCGGCGCGCCCGCTCCGTGGTCCGCGCCGGGCGCCATGCTGTGGACCGTCGTGACGACGGTGGCCTCGGCGGGACCGTAGGCGTTGTGGACGGTCGCGGTGACGTCCGGCCCCGGGGCGCGCCGCAGCCGGTCCCCGCCGACGCAGAGGTGCCGCAGGGCCAGTCCGGCGGGCCAGGGGCGGTCGAGGACGGGCTCGGCCAGCGGGGTGGGCAGCACGCCGACGGTGATGCCGGCCGTGCGCCACCAGTCGGTGAGCGCGGTCGGGTCCCAGCGGACGGCGTCGGGGGCGACGACGAGCGCGGCGCCGGAGGTGAGGGTGGCCCAGAGCTCCATCAGGTGCGGGTCGAAGGCGACCCCGATGAGCAGGCTGTGCCGGTCGCCGGGGCCGAGGCCGGTCAGCTCGCGGTACCACTGCAGCATCGCGCCGAGCGCGGACTCGGTGACGGCGACGGCCTTGGGGGTGCCGGTGGAGCCCGAGGTGAGCACGGTGTACAGGGTGCCGGCGGGGATGCGGACGCCCGCCGCGCGGTCGGCGGCGAAGGCGGCGACCGCGCCGGCCGCGCCGGGGGCGGTCAGCGGCCGGTGGAGCCCGTCCCGGTGGGACGGCGGCAGCAGTGCCGGGTCACCGACCAGGCACGCGGGCCGCAGCTGTTCGGCGACGGCCTGGAGCCGGCGCTCGCCGGGACGCGGGCCGAGCGGCAGATGGACGGCGCCGAGTCTGGCGACGGCGACGGTGGCCGCGACCAGGGCCGCGGAGTGGTCCAGGCAGAGGCCGACCAGGTCGCCGGGGCGGACGCGGTCGGCCAGGACGGCGGCGAACTCCGACGCGAGCGCGTCGAGTTCCGCGTAGCTCAGGGTCTGCTCGCCGTCGATCAGCGCCGGGGCGTGCGGGGTCCGGTGGGCCCAGCTGGTGAAGAGGTCGAGCACCGCGCCGTCCTGGTGCGGACGCCCGTACGCGATGCTGGCCCCGGCCGGGGGGGTGTCGTGCCGGCGGATGTCGGACTGGCGGATGTCGGACCGGGGGTTCGTCATGGCTGCTCCTCCGTGGATCGATCGGGCGGTCGTCGTGGGTCTCACCCCAGGCCCATGGCCTTGGCGACGATCACCTTCTGGACCTCGGAGGTCCCCTCGATGATGGTCGTCATCCGGACGTAGCGGTAGAGGAACTCCAGGGGGTGGCCGCGCACCCAGCCGGTGGCGCCGTGCACCTGGAGCGAGCGGTCGACCGCCCGGACGGCCGTCTCGGAGGCGGTGAGCTTGGCGAGCGCGGCGTTCTCGGGGGCCTCGGTGCCGTCGTCGACCAGCCGGGCGCAGGCCAGGGTGAGCAGCTTGGACGCCTCGACCTCGGCCCGGGTGCTCACCAGGTGCTCCTGGATGTGCTGGTAGTCACCGATCCGCTGCCCGAAGGCCCGCCGCTCCCGGGCGTACTCGACGCCGAGCCGCAGTGCGTACTCGGCGATGCCGTTGCACAGCGCGGCGACCACCAGCCGGCCCCGGGACAGGCTGTCCATGGCGAGCGCGGTGGCGGCGCCGACACCGGCCTCGCCGCCGATCACCGACGCCATGGGGGCGTGCAGCCGGTCGAGCGTCAGCTCGAACAGCGGCTCGCCGGACATGCCCTCGTAGCGCTGGCCGATCCGCAGGCCCGGGTGGTCCATCGGCAGGACGAAGGCCGTCGCACCGGCGGTGGGCCCGGCGCCGCCGCCGAGGTCGGTGGCGGTGACCACGAGGGCGAGGTCGGCCCGGTCGGCGTTGCTGACGAAGGTCTTGCGGCCGTTCAGCAGCCAGCCGTCCCCGTCCCGGACGGCGGTCGTGGTGAGCCGGAACGCGTCGGACCCGGCCTGCGGTTCGGTCAGCGCCAGACAGCGGGTCCGCTCGCCGCGGACCAGCGGGACGAGGTGGCGCTCGATCTGCTCGGGCGTGCCGTGCCGCAGCAGCGGGCTGGGCCCGTCGGACCCGGCCAGCGCGTACGGGGCCAGCGCGCAGCCGCTGCGCCCGGCGGCGTGGTGGAGCAGCACGACGGCGGTGAACGGCATGTCCGCGCCGCCCAGCTCCTCCGGGTAGTCCCCGGCGTAGAAGCCGAGCGCGGCGGAGCGCTTGCGCACGTACGTCCGCAGGTCGGCCGGCGGCTGCTCGGCGGACTCGCCCAACTCGGCTGCCAGCGGTTCGAGTTCGCGGCGGACGAAGCTCTCGAAGGCGTCGACGAGTTCACGGTGGCCGGCTTCGAGGACGGCGGAGGGGGCGGAGAGGCTCACTGGTCGGCTCCGGTCAGGGCGCGGGCCTGGTCGGCCAGGACGGGGTGCTGGAAGAGCGTGCGCAGGGGCGGACGGGAGCCCAGGCGCGGTTCCAGCCAGGCGGCGAGCCGGGCCGCGAGCAGCGAGTGGCCGCCGACCTCGAAGAAGTGGGAGTCCGCGGTGAACCGGTCGTGGCCGAGCACCTCGCGCCAGGCCTCGGCCACCATGGCCTCGCCGGGGTCGGTGAAGGGCTGCGGTTCGGCCGCCGCCGCCTCGGCCGCGCCGGGCGCCTCGGCGGCGATCCGGGCCAGGGCGGCACGGTCGGGCTTGCCCCCGGGCAGCAGCGGCATGACGGCCAGGGCCGTCCAGGCCGAGGGGACCAGGCCGGCCGGGAGCCGGCGGGCCAGGGCGGCGTGCAGGGCCGTCTGGTCGGGCTGCTCGGCGCCCTCCAGGAAGCCGAGCAGGCGCGGGCCGGCGGTCGCGTCCTCGTGCAGCACGACGGCGCAGGAACGGCCTCCCAGTTCGGCGGAGGCGGCGGCCTCGATCTCCTCCAGTTCGATCCGGAAGCCGCGCAGCTTCACCTGGTTGTCGTGCCGGCCCAGGAAGCGGAGCCGGCCGTCCAGGCCCCGGAAACCGCGGTCGCCGGTGCGGTAGACCCGCTCGCCGCCGAGCGCGGGGACGGTGACGAACCGGGCCTCCGTGACCTCCGGCAGGCCGAGGTAGCCGTCGGCCAGCGCGTCTCCCCCGACGACGAGCTCGCCGACCGCACCGGGCGGCAGCGGGCGGAGGCCCTCGTCCAGGACGTGCACGCGCACGCCGGGCAGTTCGGTGCCGAGCGGGATCTCGGCGGCGTCCGCGGCGACACCGGCCGCCGCCGGGTCGGTCGCCGTCAGGTCGGCCGCCGCCGGGTCGGCCGCCGGACGGCCGGACTCCGCGAGGTCCTCGTCCGTGATCTCGTGCACGGTGGACGTGACGGTCGCCTCGGTGACGCCGTAGGCGTTCAGCACGGTCACCCCGGTGCCCGCGGTCAGCCCGCGCAGGGCCCGAGCGGGCAGCCGCTCACCGCCGAGGACGAGCAGACGCGGGGACCAGCGGCCGTCCGCCAGCGCCTCGCGCAGGTCGTCACGGACGGCCAGGGCGTAGCTGGTCGGCAGGTTGGCGACGGTGACCCCGCGGGCGGCCAGCACCGCGACCAGCTCGGGCCCGGTCGGGACCTCGCGCTGCGGCACCACGAGAGCGGCGCCCGCGACCAGCGAGGGCAGCACCTCCTCCAGCGCCACGTCGAAGGAGGGGCGGGCGAAGAGCAGCACCCGGTCCGCGGGCCCGAGCCCGTAGCGGGCGGCGACCGCGGCGGTGTAGCGGGCCAACGCCGTGCGGCCGACCAGGACCGGCTTGGGCACACCGGTCGAGCCGGAGGTGTGGATCACGTAGGCGGCGCCGTCGAGCACCGCGGCGGGCTCGGCCTTCGGGAACGGCGGGCCGTCCAGCAGGGCCGGGGCGACCGTGCCGGGCAGCGCGAGGGCGCTCTGCCGGGTCGCGAGGACCAGCGCCGGGCCGAGCCGTTCCAGCAGCAGGGCGAGCCGGGCCTGCGGGTCCTCGGCCGAGAGCGGGGCGTAGACCGCGCCGTACCGCAGGCAGGCGAGCAGCGCGACCACGCTGTCGACGCCGCGCGGCAGCACGGTGGCGACCGGCTGGCCGGGCGTCACACCGGCGGCGCGCAGACGCTCGACGAGGGCCCCGACGCGGCGGTCGAGGTCGCCGTAGCCGAGCCGCTCGGTGCCGGCGAGCAGGGCGAGGGCGCCCGGGTCGTGGGCGGCGGCCGGGTCGAGGTCGGCGAGCCGGTCGAGGCCCGCGGGCGGGGTGGGCGCGGCGGACCCGGTCCCGACGGTGGCCGCGGCGGACGCGGTGACGGGTGCGAGGTCGGCGAGCGGCGCGTCCGGCCGGTCGAGGTAGTCGCGGAGCAGCGCCACCAGCCGCTCGGTGAGCAGGACGGCCGTCTCCTCGGCGAACAGGTCGGCGTCGTAGTCCCAGACCAGGGTCATCCCGGCCGTACCGAGCTTCTCGCCGACCACTCGGCGGTCGTCGGGCAGCAGTACCAGGTCGAGGTCGAAGCGGGTGGTGCCGGTGTTGAACCCCTCGTACAGCGACACCTCCAGTCCGGGCGCCTGGACGTCGGGCAGCGGCGCGTCGTGCGCGCTGAACATCACGCTGAATAGCGGGTTGTCCGCGCCGCTGGTGTGCCGGCCCAGCGCGCGGGTCAGCTCCTGGACGGGCACGTCCTGGTGGGGCAGCGCGCGGAACAGGACGTCGGTCACCTCGTCCACGGTCTCCGTGCCGGGCGCGACCGGGTCGAGCCGCAGGCGCAGCGGGACGGTGTTGACGAACATCCCGACGGTGCCCTCGAAACCCGGCGGGCGGTTGCCCACGGCGGTGCCGACCATCAGCTCGCGGTGGCCGCTGTGCCGGCGCAGCAACTCGGCGAAGAGCGTCAGCAGGGTGGAGAACGGGGTGTGCCCGTCGCGCCGGCCGCGCTCGCGCAGCCGCTCGGCCAGATCGGCGCCGATCGACTGGCGCAGCTGGCCGCCGCGGTGCCGGCGCACGACGCCGGGCCGGGCCAGCCCGGGCAGCGCGAGGTCCACCGGCGCGTCGGCCAACTCGCTTTTCCAGTAGGCGAGTCCGCGCTCCCTGGCGGCGTCCTGGCTGGGACCGGCGGCCCGCACGTGGTCCTCGTACGAGGGTGCGGCGGGCAGGGCGGCGACCTCGCCGAGGACGTGGGCCCGGTAGACGGTGAAGAGGTCCCGGAGCAGGATCGCGAACGAGTGCCCGTCGTGGATGAGGTGGTGCTCGACGTGGATCAGCCGGTGGTGGTCGTCGGCCAGCCGGACGAGGTGCCAGCGCAGCAACGGGGCCTGCGCGGTGTCCAGCGGCTCCTCGGCCTCGGCGGCGAGCAGGGTCCGGAACGACGCCTCGGGGTCGGGTTCGACGGAGAAGTCGCTGGTGCGCAGGCGCGGTTCGGTCCGGGCGCCGACCCGCTGGAGCGGCAGCCCCTCGGGCCGGGCCACCAGTTCGAGCCGCAGGCCCGGGTGGTGGGCGAGCACGGCGGCCAGGCCGGCCCGGAGCGCGTCGGTGTCGAGCGGCCCCCAGAGATCGAGGGCGGCGGTGAAGTTGTACGCGCGACTGCCTGGCAGCATCTGCTCGTGCAGCCAGACGATCTCCTGCGACGAGGAGAGTGCGAACATGGACAACTCCCTTGCGGTAGCGATTGGGTGTGTGTTCAACGGGGCGGGCGGGCGCGGTGGGCCCGCCGCTGCCGGGCGGGCCGGGGATGGTGGCGCGCGCGGCGGGACGTGTGCGGGGTCGGAGGTCGGGTCCGGATTCGGGCCCGATTCGGTTGGGTCGTCCGGGTGGTGAGGGTCGGTGGGTCCGGTCCGGCGGCCTCAGACGGGCGGGCCGAGGTGACGGCGCAGCGTCGCGAGCAGTGCCTCGAACGCGGCCTCGGCGTCGGCGTCCCGGTAGCGGTCGCGGTCCCAGGCCAGCCGGACCAGCAGGTCCTCACCGTGCGAGGCGGAGACCGCCAGCGGGGCGGCGAGCGGACGACCGCCCACGTGGGTCTCCCGTCCGGCGGCGCCGCCGAGCACCAGCGGCGGCCGACGGTTCAGGTCCTCGAAGGTCAGCAGGCCGTCCAGGGTCCCGGACCAGCGCGCCCCGGCCGAACGGGCGGCGCGCACCACCTCGTCGTACGGCGTGTCCGCGTGGTCGAGGTCGTCCCACCACTCGGCGCCGAGCTCGTCGAGGCTCCGCGCCGGCCCGGGCGCGACCGGGTGGACGAGGGTGTTCAGGAAACAACCGAGGACGGGTTCCGCCCCCGGCGGCCGGCCGCCCCACGGGTAGCCGAGCGCGAGCACCCGCTCCCCGGCGGCGAGCCGGCGGGCCGCGGCGCCGACGGCGTCCAGCAGGGCCGGGAAGACACCGCCCCGGGCGGCCCCGGTCGCGGCGGGCAGCCGGTGGGTGACCACGCCGGTGGACCGGGCGGCCCCGCCGGCGGCGGCCTCCTCCCGGGGGACTTCCTCCAGTCCACCGAGCCGGGCGGCCCAGTGGGCGTGTGCGGTCTCGCTCGCGGCAGCCGCCTCGACGGCCAACTGGCCCTCCACCGCGGCCCGGTAGGCCGCGACGCCGTCCTCGTCCGGACTGTCCGGACTGTCCGGACGGGCCCGGCCGCCCGGCCCCTCCGGTGCGGACGCGTCGTCCTGTCCGTACGCCGCAGTGAGGTCCGCCGTGACCAGTCCGAGCGACTGCTCGTCGCAGGCGGCATGGTCCAGCGCGACGGCCAGCACCTCCTCGTCGTCGTCCGGCGCGGACGCGAGCAGCAGGCGCAGCACCGGTCCGTCGAGCGGCCAGTCCAGCAGCGCACGGCGCAGCGCCGCCGCGGCCGACCGGTCCGGGCCGCCCCGGCCGACGGCCGCCCGGGCCACCTCGACCGCCGGCGCGCCGAGCCGGAGGAGGGGGGTGCCCCGCACCGTCGTGAACGCGCCGCGCAGGGCGGGGTGGCGGGCGGCCAGCCGGACGGCCGCGCGGTGCAGGCGCGGCAGGTCGACGGTCCCGCGCGGGAAGGCGAAGAACAGCGGCACGATGTCGGTTCGGCCGCGGGGGTCGCGGCGGCGGGTGATCAGGAACCGCCGCTGGGCCCCGGTGAGCGGGAGCAGTTCCGCCGGGGCGGGGGCGGCGGCGAGGACGGACCGGTAGCGGGCGAGGTAGGCGGCCGTGATGCTGGAGTACACGGAGGGTCTCCGCTTTCGGTTCAGGGCGTTCGGACGCCCAGGGCTGGTGCGGGCGGCTGCGGGCGTCGGATCCCGTTCAGCCGTTCCGGGCCGGTCGGCCCGATGCGGCCCTGTCAGGACGTCGGAACGTCAGGAAGTCAGGAAGTCGGAAGGTCGGGGCGGAGGACGGTCGGCGGGCGGGCGGTGGTCAGTGCACCGTTCTCGCGTCCTCCGCAGCCTCCGGGTCGGTGCGCTCGGGGACGCCGGCCGACGCCGGTCCGGCGTCCGGTCCCGACCCCGCCTCCGGGTCCGGCACCGGCTCCGCCCACGGGCCGGAGGGCAGGTCCCGCATGCCGCGCAACGGTGAGAGCAGCAGCGGCACGGGCACCACCAGGGTGCCGACGGCACAGACCCAGAGCGCCGCCCGGGGCCCGGCCGTGTCCGCGACGGTGCCGCCGATCAGGGCACCCAGCGGCAGCGTCCCCCAGACCAGGAAGCGCATGGTGGCGTTCATCCGGCCGAGCAGCTCCGGCGGGCAGAGGCTCTGCCGGAAGCTCACCTGGGCGACGTTGTAGGCCACCGCGCCGAACAGCACCACGACGCCGCCGACCGCGAACAGCACCGCCCCCGCTCCCCCGTCGGCGAGCGGCCAGAGCAGCGCGAACGGCCCGGTCACCAAGGGGGCGAGCCAGATCAGCCGGCCCTGGCCGATCCGCCGGGCGAGCGGGCCCGCGCAGACCGCGCCGGCGAGGCCGCCCACGGCCGAGACCGAGAGCAGCACCCCGATCGCCGCCGGGGAGAGGTCCAGGACCCTGACCCAGAACACGGTCTGCACGGCCATCAGCACCGCGCTGAAGAGGTTGGACGCGGCCGTGGCGGTGGCGATCACCCGGAGCAGGGGATGCCCCACCACGAACCGGACGCCCTCGGCGACGTCCTCGCGCAGCGAGCGGCCGGGCTCGGTCCGGGGCTGCGGTTCGTGGGCCCGGATCCGGGAGAGCAGCACCGCCGAGGCGAGGTAGCCGAACGCGTCGGCGACGATCGCCAGCGGTGCGCCGAGCAGTTGGACCAGCCCGCCGCCCAGCCCCGGTCCGGCGATCTGTGCGGAGGAGCGGACGGTCTCGATCGCGCCGTTGCCCGCGATCAGCTGTTCACGCGGCAGCAGCACCGGCAGGTAGGACTGGTGGGCGACGTCGAAGAAGACCGTCGCCACTCCGGTGACCAGGGCCACGAGGTAGAGCTGGACCAGCGTGAGCGCGTCGAGCACGCCGGCCACCGGGATCGAGCCGACGGCCAGGCAGCGGAGCAGATCGGCGCGGACGAGGACGGGCAGCTTGCGCATCCGGTCCAGCCAGGCACCGGCGGGCAGGCCGACCAGGAGGAAGGCGGCGGTCTCGGCGGCCGTCAGCAGGCCGACCTGGAAGGGCGTGGCGTCGAGTTCCAGCACCGCGACCAGGGGCAGCGCGACCAGGGTCACCTGCGTGCCCGCCTGGGCCGCGACCGCTCCCGAGAGCAGGAGCCGGAAGTCGCGACGGGCCGACGGAGGGGTGCGGGGTGGATGGGGCTTGTCGTTCATCAGTACGACTCTCGGTTACCGATTCGCTACCGGGCAACCGTCTGGCTCGTTTCCGGCCTCCCTCCCGAACGACCGGATCCCGCCGCTCCCGCAGGCTTCCCTTAGCCCGTCCTTATGTCACGGATCCGGGCCCGCGACCCTCCTCCGGAACCGGGACCAGCGATGTCGTCCCCCTGTCGCCACCGGCGTCACGTGTCCACCGTTGCGTCCGATATCCGGACCATCCGTTTCACGCCAGCGGACGGTCAACCTCAACTTGGCCGGATCCGGTAAAGTGTTGACGTTCCGTCACCTGGCCGTGGCTCCACCGTGGTAACCGCAGACGAACGGCCCCCGGACCGCAGCGGGTCCGGGGGCCGGGGCCGACGGTGCCGGGGGCCGCCCGGCACCCGGTCAGGCCGGGTCGAGGACGGCGTCCGGGGTACGGCCGGCCTGGGCCTGCTCGATGCGCTTGACGAGCATCGCGGCGAGCCGACGGGTCGCGGCCCGGTCGACCGGGCCGCCCTCGGTGGTCACACTGGCGACCACCGTGCCGGACCGCAGGACGATGCTCACGCCGTCCCGGCCGCCCAGCTGCCCCTGGAACGCGCGGCTCTCGGTGCCCAGCACCCCGAGGTCGAGCGCGGTGTAGTGAGCGGCGTCGCCGTAGGCCGCGTACGCCTCCTTGAGGCGGTTCGCGGCCTCCGCCCTTCCGGCGAGGGTGTCGACGCCGAAGCGCGCGGTCACCTCTCCGGAGGCGAAGCGCGCCGTGCCGCTCAGCGGCTTGCCGGCGCACGGCGCGGTGGTGGTGCAGGTGGTGGCGTGGTCCGCGGTGTCCACCTTCCGCTTCTCCTCCTCCCACCCGGTCATCGCCTTCTGATCGGGCAGGAGCTGCAGGACGAGCTTGCCGTCGAGCAGCAGGGTGTCCGAGTCCGGCCCGGCGGTCGGCTGCGCACCGCCACCGGCGGTGGTGCCCGCGGTGTTCGCGCCCGAAGCGCCACCGGAAGCACCCCCGGAAGCGCCACCGGCGGGAGCACCACCGGACGCACCGCCGGAGCCGGCGCCCGTCGTGGCGCCCGCCGCCGTACCGGCCGACGCGGTCGCGCCGTCGGCCGCCGGAGTACCGCCCGGCTCGGTACCGCCCGCCGTCCCCGGGGCCGCGGTCCCGGTCGGGCCCGGGGAGGCGGCGCCGGAGGCCGCCGCCGCGCCCTCCGCGCTCCCCGGACTCGCCGAGGCGGCCACCGTGCTCCCGGCCGCGCGGCCGGAGGTCTTCCCCCCGGCCCCGCAGGCCGCCAGCGTCCCCAGCAGCACACCCACCGCCGCCGCGGCGGCCACCTTCCGACCGGCCGTCCCCATGTCCCGCCCCTTTCGTGTCCGTGGTCCCTCAAGATAGACGCGGGCCGGGCCTGCCGGTTCCCCGGGGCGTCCACCTCGACGAACGGCCGCGCGCGGCCGGGGCGCCCCCGGAGCGCTCCGCGGGCGAACGGTCACGACCGGCCCCGGCGGACCGGATCACGACGGATCACGGCGGGTCAGGACGGCTCGGCCGCCGCGCCGCCCGGGGCGCCCGGGGCGCCCTGCGGCAACGGCTCGACCCCCACCACCCGGCTGACCCGGGTGGGCTCGACCAGCACCACCACCCGCCGCTCGCCGGGGACCCGCCAGCCGTACTCCGTGCCGAGGTACGTCCGGGCCAGCCGGTCCATGTTCCGGTCGGCCTCCTCCCCCTCGACGAACCGCACCACCCGCCCCCGGATCTGCACCCGGTCGTACGGGTCGGCCGGGTCGGCGAGCGACAGACAGACCCGGGGGTCGCGCCGCAGGTTCCGCTCCTTCACCCGCCCGACGGAGGTGTTGAACAGCACGAGGTCTCCCTCCATCCCCACCCACATCGGGCTCACATGCGGCGAACCGTCGGCGTTGACCGTGCCGACGTACCAGATGTGTCCCGCCTCGATCCGCTCACGGACGTCCTTCGAGATCTCAGCCATGCGCCGAGTCTCCCCACCCCCGCCCCGGCTCACCCGTACCCGCGCCCCCGGGCACCGGCCGGCGCGGCACGGGCCGGACGACGGCCGGACGACGGCCGGACGGGATGCCGACGGAGCGTCGGAACGACCCGTTCCGACGACGGATACCCCGAGGGCACCCAATCACCCGGATCGCCCAGGGCACCCGGGTGAACACGCCCGGGAGTCCACCCGAAGGGCGCACCGGCCCGCCCGCCGCTGCCGTCCTCCGGTGGCAGTGGCCGCCACCGTGGATGACGGTGGATCAGGCGCGTACCTGCGAATCCCCTGGCCGACGACGTGTCGGCCATCGCAGCCCGCGCCGGAAGGATCATCATCATGCGTTCTGCACGCACGCTGCTCGCCGGGGCCGCCGTCGCCGCCGTCCTCACCGCCGGTGCCCCGCTCGCCTACGCGGACGGCGCGGCCGACCCGGGCAAGAACCTGACCTGGCAGGAGAAGCAGGAGAAGGGCGCCAGCGCCGAGGGTCAGAAGACCTGGGAAGAGAAGCAGAAGGGCTCCTCCGGCGAGGAGCACAAGGCCGAGGAGTACAAGGGCGGCGAGTACAAGGCCGACGAGAAGGCCCCGCACGGTGGCGTGCACACCGGTGGTGGCGGCCTGGCCCTCTCCGGTGGCGGCCTGGCCTCCGGCGCGGTCCTGCTGCTCGGTGGCCTCGGCGCGGGTGCGATCGCCCTGCGCCGCGGTCGCCGCGGCGCCGACGCAGCCATCTGATCCCGCGCCGTTCCCGCCGCTCCCCCGCCGTGACCGCCGCCCCGTGCGCCGGTCGCGGCGGGGGCCCGCGGGGCGGCGCTTCGCCGTGTCGGGCCCGCGGTTGCGGGCCCGAGGAGAGGAGCCGGCGCGATGGCCGGTCTGGTCCCTGGAACGTCCCGGCTGCTGCGCGCGGGGATGGGCGCGGCGGCGGTCGGTCTGCTGCTGATCTACAACTCGGTGGACACGGTGTCCTCCGACGAGTCGGAGTCGGGGCAGGCCGCGCCCGCGGCGGCCACCGCGCCCGTCTCGCCCGGCGCCGCGCCCACCGACTCCCCGGCCGCGGCGCCCGCCACGACGGCCGCGGCCGGGCCCGCCAAGGCGTCCGCGCCCGCGGCGCCCCCGCTGAAGCGGTCCAAGCCGACCCGGCTGAGGATCCCCCAGATCGGCGTGGACGCCCCCTTCACCGAACTCACCCTCGGCCCGGACAGCCAGCTCGGCGCCCCGCCGCCGGAGGACAAGAACCTGGTCGGCTGGTACCGGGACGGCGTCTCCCCCGGGGAGCGCGGCGCCTCGGTGGTCGCCGGGCACGTCGACACCACCAAGGGGCCCGCCGTCTTCCTGCTGCTCAGCCTGCTGATGCCGGGTCACAAGATCGAGGTCCAGCGGGCCGACGGCACGATCGCCGTCTTCTCGGTGGACTCGGTCGAGACCTTCGCCAAGGACGCCTTCCCCGACCAGAAGGTGTACGGGAAGACGCCGGACGCCCAGCTGCGGCTGATCACCTGTGGCGGCGTGTACGACAAGAAGCGCCGCGACTACCTGGACAACGTGGTGGTCTTCGCGCACCTGGAGTCCTCGCGCAAGGCCTGAGCCTTCGGGCCTGAGCCTTCGGCCCGGGTGCGGCGAGGACGGCGACCGCCGGCCCCCCTTCTCCGAGGAGGGGGGCCGGCGGTCGCCGTCGTCGCGCGGACCCGGGCCGGCGGTCAGCCGCGGACGGTGGCCTCGAAGGCGTGCAGGTAGGGGTTGACCGGGCGGACCTCCGCGACGGACAGGCCGGCCTCCTCCATCAGCCGGACCAGGCTCGCCTCGGAGTGCTTCGCACCGCCGACGTTGAGCATCAGCAGGAGGTCCATGGCGGTGGTGAACCGCATCGACGGGCTGTCGTCGACCAGGTTCTCGACCACCACGACGCGCGCACCCGGCGTGGCCGCCGCGACCACGTTGGCCAGCGTGCGGCGGGTGCTCTCGTCGTCCCACTCCAGGATGTTCTTGATGATGTAGAGGTCGGCGTGGACCGGAATGGCCTCCCGGCAGTCGCCCGGCACCAGCCGGGCCCGCCCGGCGAAGGCGCCGCCGTCCCGCAGCCGGGGGTCGGCGCCGACGACCACCTTGGGCAGGTCCAGCAGGGTCCCGTGCAGGGTCGGGTGCTTCTCCAGCAGGCTGGCCAGGACGTGGCCCTGGCCGCCGCCGATGTCGACCACCGAGTCGATCCCGGTGAGGTCGAGGTAGGCGGCGAAGTCGGCGGCCGACTGCCGGCTGGAGGTGGTCATCGCCTTGTCGAAGACCTTCGCGGAGTCCCCGGCGTCGCTGTGGAGGTAGTCGAAGAACTCCTTGCCGAACAGCTCGGGGAAGACGTTGCGGCCGGAGCGCACCGCCTCGTCGAGCTTCGGCCAGGCCTCCCAGGTCCACGGCTCGGTGCACCAGAGGGAGATGTAGCGGAGGCTGTTGGGGGCGTCCTCGCGCAGCAGGCGGGACATCTCGGTGTGCTCGAAGCGGTCGCCGCCCGCCTCCTCGAAGATGCCGTAGCAGGTGAGGGCGCGCAGCAGACGGCGCAGCTGCCCGGGTTCGGTGCCCAGCTCGGCGGCGAGGTCGGTGACGGTGGTGGGCGTGTCGCCGAGCGCGTCGGCGACGCCGAGCCGGGCGGCCGCGCGGACGGCGGCGGCGCAGGCGGCGCCGAAGACGAGCTCCCGCAGGCGCATGGCGGCCTGCGGGGTGGTGGCGGGTGCGGTGGTCATGTGCCGTCTCTCTGCTTTCTGCAGGGTTCTGCGGGTTGCTGCGGTCTCTGACGGGGGCGAACGAGGGTCTTCGGGATGCCCGCCGCGCCTCCGGGGCCGGAGGGGAACCGGGGCCGTAGGCGCGGCGGGTGGGGTCGGGCGGTGTGCGGGCCGGACCGGGCACGGGCGGTGCGCGGGCGGCGGGGCCGGTCCGGCCGGATCAGCAGTGGCCGGCCGGCTCGGAGACCGCGCAGTGGTTGCGGGCGAAGGCGTTGTCGGTGCCGGTGTCGCGGTCGGCGAGGTCCGCCGGGCCGTTGCCGACGACGAGGTTGTCGGCCACGGTGTTGCGGGCGTTGGCCACGCCGACCACGCTGTGGACGAGCACGATGCCGCCGGAGAACGGCGAGGCCCCGACGTTGTCGCGGACCTGGTTCTCCGTCACCGTGGTCTCCTCGGCGCCGGTCAGCACGATCCCGGCCCCCTGGATGTGGTCCAGGCGGGGGTTCGGCGGGCAGTAGCGGTTGTTCGCGACGACCCGGTTGCGGGTGACGGTGAGCGCGCCGGCCCGGGGCACCCCTTCGTCGCCGACGACGAAGACGCCGCCGCAGTTGCCGTGGATCTCGTTCTGCTCGACGCTCAGGTCGCGCAGGCGGCGGACGGTGACCCCGATCCGGTTGTCGGCGAGCAGGTTGCCGCTCACCACCGTGCCGTCGGCGGAGAGGGCGCCGCCCTCGCTGTCCACGGTGTTCGCGAGGAAGACACCGGACTGGCCGTTGCGGGTCGACTCGTTGGCGGTGATCACGCCCCGGGTGGACCTCTCCTGGCTGATGCCCTGCTGGCCGTTGTCGTGGACGTGGGTGGCGCGGACGGTCATGCCGTCGGTGCCGGTGGCGTTGATCCCGTTCTTGCGGAAGCCCGTGACGGCGAGCCCCTCGACGGTGACGCCCGTGAGCGGCCGGTCGTCGGCGCCGACCACGCAGAGGCCGTGCCCGGCGGTCGCACAGGCGGCAGCCGTCTCGGGGACTCCTGCCCGGGCGGTGTCGGCGGGCAGGATCACGCTCTCCGGGCCGGCGCCGCGCAGGGTGAGGCCGGGGGTGGCGATCCGGACGCTGCCCCGGTACTCGCCGGGGAGCAGCTGGACGGTGTCGCCGGGGAGGGCCGCGTCGACGGCCTGCTGAATCGATTCTCCGGGCCGGACCAGGTGCAACGGCCCGGCGGCCTGGGCCGGGGCGGCACCGAGGGCGGTGAGGACGGTGGTCAGGGCTGTCGTGGCGGCGGCGGTGGCCGCGGCGAGGTGGTGGACCCGTCGCGTGGGCATGAGTGGTGACCTGCTTTCTGGCGCGCTCGCGGGGGGACGCCGGCGCGGTGACGCGGTGTGGGCGGGGGATGACGGCCGGTGGGTGTCGGCCGAACCGACGCTAGGTGCGCGCCGGTGCCCCCGCCACCAGGGTTGGGCTGCCGGACTGACGGAGCGTCGGGCCGGGGCCGTGCCGGAGCGGGCGGCGGGCCGGAGCGGCGGCGGGCCGCCGCGGGGAGGCGACGGATACCCGGAGCGGACCGGGAACGGCGTCGCGCCCGGCCGCAGGGTGCGGTCGGGCGCGCGGGGCGAGCGGGCTGAGCGGGGCGGGCGGCAGGGGGCGGCGGGCCCGGGGTCGGAGGCACGCCGGTGAGGGGTGGAGCGGGGGAGAAGGCGGGGCGGGGCCGGAGCAGGGGCGGAGCGGGCCCGGCGGTCGAAGCGTCAGCCGGCGGGTGTCCCCAGGCGGACCGGCAGGGCCGCCAGGTGCCAGGCGACCGGGTTGGGGCCCCGTTCGACCGCGGTGGGGGCGACGGCGAGTGCCAGCTCCGGATACATCCGCAGCAGGGCGCCGAACGCGGCCACCGCCTCCTCGTGGGCGAGTACCGCGCCGATGCAGCGGTGGGCGCCGTGGCCGAATCCCAGGTGGACTTCGTGGTGCGGCGCGGCGGCCCGGCAGAGGTCGAGCCGCTCGGGTTCGGCGAAGACCCGGGGGTCGTGGTTGGCGCCGGCGAGAATCGGCATCACGGCCTCGCCCTTGCGGATCAGCGCGCCCGCCAGCCGGAGGTCCTCCGTGGCGTAGCGGGGCAGCGCACCGAGCGTCGGACCGCACCAGCGCATCAGCTCGTCGACGGCGGCGGGCAGCCCGGAGAGGTCGGCGCGGAGCCCGGCGAGCTGCTCGGGGTGGGCGAGCAGCGCGGCCGTCCCGTTGCCGATCAGCGTGGCGGTGGTCTCGTGGCCGGCCACGATCAGGTTGAGGATCAGCGAGACCGTCTCGACCGGGTCCAGGGCCGTACCCTCGGCGGCGGCCAGCTGCGAGACGAGGTCGTCGCCGGGCTCCGTCCGTCGACGGTCGATCAGCTCCCGGGCGGCGGCGACCATCGCACGCAGCGCCTCGTCCAGCCCCTCCCCGGCGCCCCGGCCGAGGTAGGAGCTCCAGGTGCGCCACTGCGGCCGGTCCGGCTCGGGGATGCCGAGCAGCTCGCAGATGACGGTGACCGGCAGCGGGTAGGCGAAACGGGCCACGAGGTCGACCGTGCCGTCGGCGTCCGCGTGCTCGCGCAGGGCGCGGGCGTGCTCCTCCGCGAGCCGCTCGATCCGGGGGCGGAACCGGCCGACGGTGCCGGCGGTGAACGAGGGGTGGACCAGCCCGCGCAGCCGGCGGTGCCGGGCGCCGTCCGCGTCGAACACCCCGGCGCGCAGGTACCTCTCGCACTCCGGGGGCAGGCCGCGGGCCCGCCAGACCTGCTCGGTGCGGTGGGCGGGCGTGGCACCGGGCACGTTCGCGACGTCGTTGACGAAGCGCGGGTCGCCCAGGACGGTGCGGACGTCCTCGTAGCGGGTGGCGATCCAGACCGGGTCGACACCCGGGACGGTGCCGCGGGCGAGCGGGGCCCGTTCGCGGATCCGGGAGAAGACCTCGAACGGGCGGCGCACCAGCTCCGCGTCGCGCAGGTCGACCGTCTCGAACGGCCCGGCGGCCCCGGCGGGCCCGGCGGACTCGGCAAACTCGGCGGGCTCGGTGACGGTCATGGGAGCCTCCCTCGGGCCTCGGTTCTCGCTGCTCCCACGGATAGTGGCGGGCCCTGCACCGGCCTGTCCGGCTTCCCGGCTCCGATTCACTCGATCGAGCAAGAACGAGGCAGTCCCCGGAGGGACCGTCCGCACACGACGACAGCCCGGCACCGGACCGCCCGCGGCCCGCGTGACATGCTCGGAGCCATGGACACCGCCACCACCACGACCGTCGCACCCGCCGAGCCCGCGGCGGGGGCCGTCCCCTCGTTCGGCGCCCGCCGCAACCCGGTCGGCGCCCATGTGCCGGTGGCCGCGCGAGGGCTGGCCGGGACGGGCCTGGCGTACGCCCGGCGGGTGGGCGCGGAGACGGTGCAGGTGTTCGTGGCCAACCCGCGCGGCTGGGCCACTCCCCCGGGCAACCCGGCCCAGGACGCCGAGTTCCGGGCCGCCTGCGCCGAACAGTCGATCCCGGCGTACGTGCACGCGCCGTACCTGATCAACTTCGGCTCGGACAATCCGGCGACCCGGGAACGCTCGGCCACCTCGCTGCGCCACTCGCTGCTGCGCGGGCACGCGATCGGCGCGCTGGGCGTGGTGCTGCACACCGGTTCCGCGGTCGGCTCGGCACCGGGCGGCGGCTCCCGGCGCGACGAGGCGATGGCGCAGGTCAGGGAGGACGTCCGCCCGCTGCTGGACGAACTGGACGCGCTCGGCGAGGACGCGCCCTGGCTGCTCCTGGAACCGACGGCGGGCCAGGGCAGTTCGCTCTGCGCGCGGATGGAGGACCTCGCCGCGTACGTGGACGCGCTGGACGGCCACCCCCGGGTCGGAGTGTGCCTGGACACCTGCCACGCCTTCGCCGCCGGTCACGACCTGGCGGTACCGGGCGGGGTCCGGGAGACGCTGGACGCCCTGGTCGAGGCAGCCGGCCCGGGCCGGCTGCGGCTGATCCACGCCAACGACTCGGAGGACGTGGTCGGTGCGCGCAAGGACCGGCACGCCAACATCGGGGCCGGCCGGATCGGCGCGGAGCCGTTCCGGGAGCTGTTCGAGCACCCGGCGACGGCGGGCGTCCCGCTGGTGGTGGAGACCCCGGACCGCAAGCACGGCGGCGACGGCACCGGCCACGCGCTGGACATCACCGCCCTGAAGGAGCTGCGGGCCCGGGCGGCCGTCCCGGCGGTCTGATCCACCGGGTGCCGCATACCCGGCGAAATCCGTGCGTGACGGGGGGAACCGCCCGGGGCCGCAGACGGTCGTCCTCGGTGTGAACGCAAACGAACAACGGATCGACCCGGTGCCCCGGCCGCTCGGCCGCCGGCGTCTCCTGCTCAGCGCCGCCGGGGGCGCCGCCGCGCTCGCCGTCGGCGGGGGAGCCGGCTGGTGGGCGCGCCGTGACGCCGACACCGGCCACCGGCTGTGGAGCCGGACGCACACGGGCGGCCGGATCGCCCTGCCCCCGTCCCCCCGGTCCTCGTTGTACCTCGCGGGCCTCGACGGGACGGTCGAGGCCCTCGACCTGCGGACCGGGGCCGCGCGCTGGAGCACCGCGATCGGCTTCCGCAAGCCCGCCGACCCCTCGTACGGCTGGCCCGTCGCCGCCGGTGACGGACTCGTCTGCGTGGCCACCGACTCCCAGGTACAGGCCCTGGACGCCGCGTCCGGGACCCTCCGGTGGACCGCGGAGGCACCGGAGGCACCGGAGGCACCGGAGGGTCCGGGGTCCGCCTCGGTCCGGGGCACCGCGGTGGACGGCGGCGTCTTCGCGACCTACGACGACCGGCTGCACGCCTACGACACCGCCACCGGCGCCCACCGCTGGAGCACCGCGACGGCGGGCGGGTTCGCACCCGTCGTCGCCGGTGACACGGTCTACCTCGCCGGGGACGAGGAGAGGATCACGGCGGTCGACGCGAGCAGCGGTGAGCGACGCTGGGAACAGCGCGCCGTCGGCGGGCCGGGCGGCGGGCCGGTGGTCCACCAGGGCGTCGTCCACCTCACCACCGCCGACCGGCAGGCGCCGTCCGTCCTCGCGCTGGACGCGGCGACCGGCCGGGTGCTCTGGCAGCGCGCGCGGTTCGGCCACTGGCTGCTCTCGCCCTCCTCGGTCGCCGACGGCACGGTCTGCCTGAGCCGGAGCGACCAGGTCACCGCACTGGACGCCGTCACCGGGGAGACCCGCTGGACCGCGCAGGTGCCCCCCGGCCTGGGCGCCGGCACGAGCAGCACGACCGTCGCCGACGGCATGGTCTACGTCGCGCTGAACGACGACCGGCTCCACGCGCTCGACCTCGCCACCGGGCGGTTCCGGTGGCGCGACGAGCCGTCCTCCTTCGGCACCCAGTACACCGACCTGTCACTCGCCGCCCACGACGGGGTCGTCTACCGCGGCAGCCGCACCGGCGTCTACGCGGCGGCGGCCTCGCCGACGTGACCCGCGGACGGACCGCGGCGTAACCCGGGCTGCCGAGGAGCGGAGGCGGTGGGAGGCTGGAACGACTGACGCCTCACAGGCTGGGAGTTTCCGATGAGCCCGTCCCGGAGACTGGCCACGCTGCCCTGCGGCCGCCGCAGCAAGTGGGTGGTGCTGGCCCTGTGGCTGGTCCTGCTGGTGGTGGCGGGCCCGCTGGCGGGCAAGCTCACGGACGCCGAGGACAACCAGGCCTCCAGCTGGCTGCCCGGCAACGCCGAGTCCACCCAGGTGCTCACCGAACAGCGCGCGTTCCAGCCGGTGGACACCGCCCAGGCCGTGGTGGTCTACGAGCGCCCCGGCGGGATCACCCCCGCCGACAAGGTCGAGGCGGCCCGGGACGCGGCGGCCTTCGCCTCGACCCCGCACGTGCTGGGCCAGGTGGTCGGGCCGGTGGAGTCGGCGGACGGTCAGGCCCTGCAGACCATCGTGCCGATCGACATCGGCACCGGCGGCTGGCAGGACCTCCGCCCCGCGGTGGACAGCCTGCGGGACACGGCCGCCGCGGACAGCCTCGGCATGACCACGCACGTCACCGGCCCGGCCGGGATCGGTGCGGACCAGGCCGAAGCCTTCGCCGGCATCGACAGCACGCTGCTCGCGGCCACCGTCAGCGTGGTGATCATCCTGCTGCTGCTCACCTACCGCAGCCCGGTCCTCTGGGTGCTGCCGCTGTTCTCGGCGGCCGGCGCGCTGGTGGTCTCGCAGGCGGTGATCTACCTGCTGGCCGAGCACAGCGGACTGACCGTCAACGCGCAGAGCGCCGGCATCCTGATCGTGCTGGTGCTCGGCGCCGGTACGGACTACGCGTTGCTGCTCACCGCCCGCTACCGGGAGGAGCTGCGCCGTCACGAGGACCGGCACGAGGCGATGGCGTTCGCCCTGCACCGGGCCGGGCCCGCGATCCTGGCGTCCTCCGCCACCGTGGTCGCCTCGATGCTCTGCCTGCTGATCGCCGAGATGAACTCCACCAGCGGCCTCGGTCCGGTCTGCGCGATCGGCGTGGTGGTGGCGCTGGCCGCGATGACGACCCTGCTGCCGGCGCTGCTGGTGATCGTCGGACGCTGGGTGTTCTGGCCGGTCAAGCCCGCGTTCGGGACGCCGGAACCGACCCGGACCGGCCGCTGGGCGCACGTGGGGGCGTGGATCGGGCAGCGTCCGCGCAAGGTGTGGATCGGCACCTCGCTGGCGCTGGCGGCCTGCTGCGTCGGCCTCGTCTCACTGAACGTCACCGGTCTGAGCACGGCCGGCACCTTCACCGGCAAGCCGGACTCGGTGGTCGGCCAGGAGGTGCTGGAGCAGCACTTCCCCGCCGGGACGGGTGCGCCGCTGACCGTCATCAGCAGGGCCGCGGAGGCCGAGGCGGTCCGCGCCGCGACACTGGCGACGGCCGGGGTGGCGTCCGCCTCGATGCCGAGGACGCACGAGGGGGAGGCGCTGTTCCAGGCCACGCTGGCCGACCCGCCGGACAGCCCCGCCGCCGAGAAGACCGTCGACCGGGTGCGGGACGCCGTCCACGCCGTGCCGGGCGCCGACGCCAAGGTGGGCGGCTCGACGGCGGTGATCCTGGACGCCGGACGGGCCGCGACCGCCGACAACCGGACGATCATCCCGCTCGTGCTGGGCGTGGTGCTGGTGATCCTGGCACTGCTGCTGCGAGCGCTGACGGCGCCGCTGGTGCTGGTCGCCACGGTGGTGCTGTCGTACGCGGCCGCACTCGGGATCAGCGCGTTCTTCTTCGAGCACGTCTTCCACTTCGAAGGGGTGGACCACGCGTTCCCGCTGTTCGTCTTCGTCTTCCTGGTGGCACTGGGGATCGACTACAACATCTTCCTGATGACCCGGGTGCGGGAGGAGTCCGCGCATCGCGGCACCCGGGCGGGGGCGGTGGCCGGGCTCGCGGCGACCGGTGGGGTGATCACCTCGGCCGGACTGATCCTGGCGAGCACCTTCGCGGTGCTGGGCACCCTGCCCGTCGTCGGGTTCGCCGAGATCGGGTTCGCGGTGGCGCTGGG
Source organism: Streptomyces sp. BE20 (assembly GCF_036322525.1). Taxonomy (NCBI): domain Bacteria; kingdom Bacillati; phylum Actinomycetota; class Actinomycetes; order Kitasatosporales; family Streptomycetaceae; genus Streptomyces; species Streptomyces sp. BE20. Next base: position 49,295 of record NZ_JAQYWW010000862.1, read on the forward strand.
GGTGCTGCTGGACACGCTGGTGGTGCGGTCGGTGCTGGTGACGGCGGTGACGATGGATCTGGACCGACACATGTGGTGGCCGAGCAAGTTGGCCAGGCAAGTTCCTCCACCCAAGGAGGAGTTGGCCAGACAGCTTTGAGTTACCGATGAGTTCATATGGTTATCGTTCACTGTCTTGCCGGGCGTGGCCCGTCCCGCATTGACTGCGGTCATGCCAATTCCCTCCACGCGCCGCCCGGGCGCGCGCCTCGCCGCGGCCTGCACGGCCGCCGCCGCCCTGCTCGCCCCGCTCGCCGCCGCACCGAGCGCCGGCGCGGCGACCACCGCCCCCGGATCCACCCCGGCCGCCACCACCGCCGGGGCCGCGGCGGTCCCCACCGTGCCGGCACTCAAGGTGCTGACGTACAACGTCTTCCTGATGAGCAAGAACCTCTACCCCAACTGGGGCCAGGACCACCGGGCCAAGGCCATCCCCGCCGCCGGCTTCTTCCAGGGCCAGGACGTGGTCGTCCTCCAGGAGGCCTTCGACAACGCCGCCTCCGACCAGCTGATCGCCCAGGCGTCGGCCGCGTACCCGTACCACACCCCCGTCGTCGGCCGCTCCACCAGCGGCTGGGACGCCACCTCCGGCAGCTACAGCTCCAGCACCCCGGAGGACGGCGGGGTCACGCTGCTCAGCAAGTGGCCCGTCCTCCGCAAGGAGCAGTACGTGTTCAAGGACGCGTGCGGGGCGGACTGGTGGTCGAACAAGGGCTTCGTCTACGCCGTGCTCGACGTCAACGGCCTGCGCACGCACGTGATCGGCACCCACCTCCAGTCCACCGACACCGGCTGCTCCGCCGGCGAGCCGGCGGCCGTCCGGGCGGCCCAGCTCAAGACGATGAAAGCCTTCGTCGACGCCAAGAACATCCCGGCCGCCGAGCCGGTCGTCCTCGCCGGCGACCTCAACATCGACTCGCACGGCACCGAGTACCCCTCGCTGCTCGCCAACGCGGGCGTCGCCCCCGCCGACACCCGCACCGGCTGGGCCGACTCCTTCGACACCGCCGACAACTCGATCGCCGCCTACCGCTACCCCGGTGAGCCCAACGAGGACCTCGACTACGTCCTCTACCGCGCCGACCACGCGCGCCCGGCGACCTACGGCAACACGGTGGTCCGGTTCCACAGCTCGCCCTGGACCGTGAGCAGTTGGGGCAAGAACTACACCTACACGGACCTCTCCGACCACTACCCGGTGACGGCCGGCTAGCGACCTCCGCCGCTACGGCGGGCCCGCTCCGGCGGCCCGCCGTACCGGCCCGCCGGGCGGCCGGGCGCTCGGCGCGTGCTCAACCCGCGCCGGTGAACCGCCGGTAGGCGACCGCCAGGGCGGCGTCCAGCGGCCGGCCGCGCACGGTGATCCCCGTCGGGCCCAACTCGTCCAGCGCGGTGACCGGTTCGCGGCCGTCGTCGACGGGGGGCGGCACCCTCCCCTGCCAGAAGGTGTCGAGGAGCTCGGCAAGCGGACGCTCCCCCGATGCGGCTCCCGATGCGGCTCCCGGTGCGGCTCCCGGTGCGGATTCGGACACGGCTGCGGATCACTCCCCGATCACGTCGGCGGACAGGGTGAGCAGCTCACGCAGCCGCTCGGTGGGCAGTTCGGCGAGCCACTGCTCGCCGTCACCGACCACGGCGTCGGCCAACGTCCGCTTGGCCGCGATCAGTTCGTCGATCCGCTCCTCGACCGTACCGACGCAGAGCAGCCGCCGGACCTGCACCACCCGACGCTGCCCGATCCGGTGCGCGCGGTCGGTGGCCTGGTCCTCGACCGCCGGGTTCCACCACCGGTCCAGGTGGATCACCTGGTTCGCGGCGGTCAGGTTGAGCCCGGTGCCGCCGGCCTTCAGCGAGAGCAGGAAGACCCGCGGCCCGCCCGGCGACTGGAACCGTTCGACCAGCTCGTCCCGGCTCGCGCGCGGCACCCCGCCGTGCAGGTACAGCACCTCCTCGCCCAACCGCCGCCGCAGGTAGGGCCGGAGCATGCCGCCGAACTCCGCGTACTGGGTGAAGACCAGCGCCCGGTCGCCCTCCGCCAGCGCCTCCTCCAGCACCTCCACCAGCCGTTCCACCTTGCCCGACCGGCCCTCCAGCGCCGTCCCGTCGTGCAGCAGCTGCGCCGGATGGTTGCACACCTGCTTGAGCCGGCCGATCGCCGCCAGCACCGCGCCCTTGCGCTCCACCCCGCGCAGCCCGCCCAACCGCTCCAGCAGGTCGGCGACCACCGCCCGGTAGAGGCCCGCCTGCTCGGCGGTCAGACCGCACCGGACGGTGAACTCCTGCTTGGCGGGCAGGTCCTGGACGATCGACGGGTCGCTCTTGCGGCGGCGCAGCAGGAACGGTCCGGTGAGCCGCCGCAGCCGCGCCGCGGCGTCGGCGCTGCCCGCCTGCTCCACCGGGATCGCGAACCGCTCCTTGAACCCCTCCGCGGTACCGAACAGCCCCGGGTTGGCGAAGTCCAGTACCGCGTGCAGGTCGGCCAGCCGGTTCTCCACCGGCGTGCCGGTCAGCGCGATCCGCGGGCCCGAGCGGAGCGACCGGAGCGCGCGGGACTGCCGCGCGGACCGGTTCTTGATGTGCTGCGCCTCGTCCGCGACGATCCTCCGCCACGGGATCCGGCGCAGCTCGGCGGTGTCCCGCTGGACCAGCCCGTACGTGGTGATCACCAGATCGGCGTGGTCGGCGGCCGGCCCGGGCTCGGCCCGGTCGGCGCCGTGGTGGACGTGCACCCGCAGGCCCGGGGTGAACCGGGCGGCCTCCCGCTGCCAGGTGCCGACCATCGTCATCGGGCAGACCAGCAGGACCGGCCCGGTGTCGCCGCGTTCCTTCTCCAGGGCCAGCAGCGCCAGGGTCTGCACGGTCTTGCCGAGACCCATGTCGTCGGCCAGCACGGCGCCGAGGCCCAGCCGGCCCAGCGCGTCCAGCCAGGCCAGTCCCCGCCGCTGGTACGGACGGAGCGTCCCGGTGAACCCGGCCGGCAGCACCGGCACCCGGTCGGCCCCGCCCGGCCGCCCGGCCAGCAGCTCGCCGATCGGCCCGGTGGCGTGGACGGCCGTCACCGGCAGGCCGTCGACCACGGCGCCGTCGTCCACGGCCAGCCGCAACAGCTCGGCCGCCGCCATGACCCCGCTACCCCGCTCGGCCAGGAACCGCACGGCGGCGGCGAGTTGGGCCGCGTCGACCTCCACCCAGCGACCGCGCAGCCGGACCAGGCCCTGCTGGGCGGCCGCGAGCTCGGCCAGCTCCTCCTCGGTGAGTCCCAGTTCGCCGATGGCGAGCTGCCACTGGAAGGCCAGCACGGCGTCCCGGTCGACCTGGGCCGTCCGCTTGACCGCGCCCGGCCCGTCGCCGGGCGCACCCGCGGTGAGCACCAGGCCGAGCCGGGGCCGCCGCTGCCACCAGGCCGGGAGCAGCACGCCGAACCCGGCGAGGGTGAGCGCGGGCGCGCCGTCCCGCAGGAAGCGCAGCGCGCCCTCCCGGTCGAGGTCCGCCCCGGCCGGAAGCGGCCCCGTCAGCACGGCGCGCAACGGCGGGTGGACCCGGGCGGCCCGCTCCAGCTCGGCGAGGAACGCCTCGGCCGGGTCGGGGACCAGCCGGGCCAGCGCCTCGTAGGCCGGGTCCGGATACCCCGGCCGCAGCGCGGCGGCCGGCACCACCAGCGACGGCCGCTCCACCGCCTGGACCATCAGGTCGAGCCGCCAGGCGTCGGCGACCGCCCCGCCGTCGGGGTCGTCCGGATCGGGACCGAGCGGTTCGGCGAGGCGGAACCCGAGCCGGACCGGAGCGTCCGCCGGCCGGGCCGCCTGCCAGCCGGCCAGCCGTTCGGGCAGGCCCTCGGGCGGCGGTCCGCCCAGGCGGCCGTCGGGTGAGTGGAGCGCGGCGAGGAACGGTTCGGCGGGCGGGCCGAGATCCGCCAGGGCGGCGCGGGCCTCCTGGTCGACGAGCGTGCCCAGCACCTCGGCGAGCAGGGCGGCGGCCGTCGGGGCTGACGTGGTCGGGGTGGTCACGGCGGTCGGGGTGGGTCCGGCGGGCCCGGACGTGGTCGGGGCGGCGCCGCCGGCCCGGTGGTCCTCCGCCCGGCAGACCGGCGGGCACCCGGCGACCAGCGCCGTCACCTCACGGCGGGCCGGGGCGTCCAGGGCGGGTCGCCAGCGCGCGTACCACTCCCCCGCCTCCTCGGCCGGCGCAGGCACCAGCCGCCCCCGCCCGACCAGCCGCCAGGCGAGGTCGTGGACGGCCGCCAGCCAGCGCACCGACGCGCCGTACGCCAGCTCGGCCGACGTACCGTCCGGGAGCCGGACGGTCGCACCCGGCCAGTGCGGATCGTGCAGGGCGCCGAGCAACTGGGCCGCCTGCGCCGGATCGAACAGCAGCGTCGGCACCCGCCAGGGCGCCAGCCCGATCCCCCGGGGCGCGGCGCCGACCGGCAGGTCCGGCGACGGCACCGGGCGCCCGGCGAGCGAGGGCAGCAGCAGTCCGGTCCACCGCTCCGACGCCTGCTCCGCCAGCCACCCCACCCCCGGTCCGACCCCACCCAGCAGCCGGACCACCTCGTCCGCCGCGCACGCGAACGGATGCCCGCCCCGGCCACGCTCCACGGGGCCGCGATCGCCCCGGTACGCCGCCGCGTCCTCCACCCACACCGCGAGCCGGCCGTCGGCCCGCCAGAGTGCGTGCAGGGCGTACATCGGCGGACGGAGCCTCTCGGAGGGGACGGCGGGGGTACGGGACCGTACGGGAACGACGGACCTCCCACCCTAGCCCGCCCCTCCGACAACACCCCCGAACGGCAAGCGGGGCGGCAAGCGGGGCGGTGCCCGCGGGCCGGGCGCCCGTCGGCGGAGCCGGCCCGGCCTCCACCCGGATGCGTCACCACGCCGCACCACGCCGCACCGCGCCGGAAAGGACGCCCGGGAACGGTTCACCCGGCAGCGTCATCTGCGAAAGGATGCCGTCGTGCACAACGCGTCGAGCCGGTCGGAGAGCCCCGAACCGGATCAGATTCCTCTACGGCATCGGGACCACGGTCGCTGAAGCGCCGTCGATCCCGCCATGCCCGATCACCCGAGAGAGCTACGCTCACGTGACTGCTCCTGGAAACACCCGCACCGCCGGCACCTCGTCGGCCGGACCCGCCCCGGCGGACCCCGCCGAGGAGGACGAGGCCGTCTCCTTCGCCCGCCGCTTCCTCGCCCGCGGTCCGGAGAGGCTGCTCGCCGAGGACCGCACGGATCGCCGGCTCCGCCGGACCGTCCGGCGGCACTGGGGACCGGCGTTGGACGCCTACCGTCTCGTCCTCGCGGCGGTCCTCGATCTGCAGGGCGACCTCCACGCGAAGTGCTCCGCCGAGGCGGCCGCCCGGCAGGACGCCGGGTTCGAGGCGCTCTCCCGGTTGCAGGCGCGGGCCGTCCAACTGGCCAGGGACGTGCACGACGACCTCGACGGCGGATTCGTCGACACGGCCTTCGCCCGCTGGCGGGGCCTGCACGAAGTGTCCGTGATCGCGCAGGTCCTGGCCGAGTTCGGCCGGGTCCCCGCCTACACCGACCTGTCCGAACGCTTCCTCCTGCACGACATCGTCCACAACGCCGGCGACGCGCGGCTCTACCAGGAGCACTACGAGAAGCTCGGCTGGGAGTCGCTCTCCACCGACACCATCGCCAGGATCGAGGCGACCCGCGACGAGCTCGTGCACCAGTTCGGCGAGCACTACGCCTTTCCCTACGGCTGGGCGATCGGGCTGCCGGGGATGGAGGCGGGCGTCAACCAGAACGCCCTGTACCGGCTGGCCGAGATCCACCCCCTGCACCCCCTCCACCGCTGGTCCGGGCACTTCGTCCAGTCCGACGCCAGGAGCGCCGCGTTCACCGTGGTCGACCTGGCCGAGGGCGTGCGGCCGGTGGCCAGGACCACGACGTCCGGACTGGACGGGCCGGCCTGCTGGGCCATGGACTCCCTGTTCCGGTGCACCGCGGTGTTCGCCCTCTACGCGCCGCCGGCACCTTCGCCGGACCTGCTCTGCGTGGGCAACACCGGTCGGCTGGACGGGATCGAGATCCTCATCGACCACGCGGCGCAGCTGTTCGACGCCGCCGACGTCGCCGAGCGCCGCGCCACGGCACGGAACCTCGCCAAGCAGCGGACGAGACCGCACGAGCCGGCCGACGCATTCGGATAGGGCGCGTCCCGGCCGCGTCCCGGACTGCGAGGCCGGGCAGTGTTCCGAACCGCGTCGGGGGCCGGCCGGGGTGACCGGCCGGCCCCCGACGCGGATCAGGAGGCGGCGGAGCGCTGGGCCGGGACGGACCGGTCCCGCTGGAGGTCGAGGAGTTCACGGAACAGCCCGCCGGGCCGGGCGGCGAGTTCGTCCCAGGTCCCGGTCTGGACGACGAGGCCCTGGTCCATGACGACGACGCGGTCGGCGAGGCGGGCGTTGGCGATGTTGTGGGTCACCAGAAGGATGATCCGACCGGGTGCGAAGCCGCGCAGGGCGTGCAGGATGCGGTGTTCGGCGCGCGGGTCGAGGTCGGAGGTCGGCTCGTCGAGGATCAGCAGACCGGGGTTGAGGGTGGTGCGGTAGAAGGCGCGCGCCACGGCCGCACGCTGCCAGCCGCCGCCGGACAGCTCGGCGCCGCCCATCCAGCCCTGGGCGAGCAGGGTGTGCCAACCGGACCGCAGCCGGGCGACGGTCTCGTCGAAGCCGGTGTGCCCGGCGGCCCGCCGGACCTCCGCCAGGGTGGTGTCGCCGACCGGCCGGGGACGGCCGGCCAGGTCCGGGTCCTCGGTGCCCTCGGCGTCACCGACGTGTCCGAGGTGGATGTTCTCGGTGGCGTTCAGCGGCCAGCGGGCGAACTCCTGCGGGACGCGCGCCACCCGGCGCCACAGGCCGTCGGCGTCGAGCTCCTCGATCGGCACGCCGTCCCAGGTGATCCGGCCGCCCTGCGGGAGGTAGAGACCGGAGATCAGCTTGAGGAGCGTGGACTTGCCGCTGCCGTTCTGGCCGATCACCGCGACGATCTCGTCGCGACGCAGCGTCAGGCTGACGCCCCGCAGCGCCGGATCCTGCTGCTCGCCGGGGTAGGCGTAGCTGAGGTCGGTGACGGCGACCGTGGCCGGCGCACCGGGGACGACGGTGCCCCGCCGGATGCGGTGGCCACCGGCCTCGTCGAGGAAACGGAAGTAGTCGTCCAGGTAGAGGCCCATCCGGTAGAGGCGGGCACCGTTGCCGACCACACCCTGGATGCCGCTGCCGGCGGTGCGCAGCGCGAAGGTGGCGGAGCCGGCGGCGGCCAGCCCGATCCGGTCGGAGGCGACCAGGTAGAGCAGGGTGCCCCAGACCAGCGCGGCGCCCGCGCCGGTGCCGAACGCCGCGTACAGGGAGACCCGGGTGGCCCGGCGGACGGCCCGGTCGGTGGCCACGGCGATCCGGTCCTCGGTCTGCCGGTACTTGTCGAGCATGAACGGCGTGACCTGGTCCGACCTCACCTGGTCGGCACGGCCCTTGTCGATGAGGAACCAGCGGTAGACCCGCAGCGCCGCCCGCTCCTCGTTGGTGCCGACGGAGGCGAGGTAGTGGATGCGGGCGGTCCGCACGGCGGCGACCCCGGTCGGCACCGAACCGAGCAAAAGGAACGGGACCAGCCAAGGGTGGAGGGTGGCGAGGACGCCGGCCGCGGCGAGCAGGCTCACGGCGGAGGCGATCACGTCCTGGGCGTTGGAGAGCAGGTCGGGCGTGGTGGCAGCGCCCCGGTCGGCGGCCTCCCAGCTCTCCGCGTAGGCGGGTTCGTCGTAGGCGGCGAGCTCGGCGGCGCAGCCGGCCTCGATCAGTGCGAGGTCGGCCTCGCGGTTGATCCGGGGCGACACCCGCCCGGAGAGGCTGGTGACGGCGATGGCGAGGACGGCGCGCAGCGCGACGGAGGCGGTGAGGACGGTGAGGGAGGGGGCGGCGTCGCGGAGGTGGTCGGTGACGGGCCCGGGGACGAGCAACGCGTCGAGGGTGCCGGTGGTGAAGTAGAGGGCGAGGGCGCCGAACACGCCGGACAGGGCCTGGCAGACGAGCAGCAGCACGGTGGCGGAGCGGTCCGCCCGCCACGCGAGGGAGAGCGCCCTGCGGACCAGGTGCGGCAGACGCCGCACCATGGCGAGGGTGGAGATCGACGCGCCGGCCTTGAGCCGGTTGTCGCCGTAGAAGCGGGCGCGGAACTCCTCGGAGTGCTCCGGCTCCCGGCCGTCCTGCCGGTCGGTCGGACCGTCCTCGGGCCGGTCACCGTCGGTCGGACCGTCCTCCGTCGGACCGTCCTCGGGCCGGTCGCGGTCGGGTCGGCCATGTTGCGCGTGGGACTGCGTCACGTTGCTCCCTGGGTCGTCTGCCGGTGCGGCACGGGCGACCCCCTTCCCGCCGCCGGTGGGCGCGCGGGAGCGGCAGCGGAGCCGGGCGGCTCGGCTGCGGACAGGTGGGGTCTCGCCGGTGCGGTCCCCGATCCTGGCAGCGGTCCACCGGGCTCCTCGGCGTGTCCCGACGGCACTCACTCGATCCGGCGAAGTCCGTGTCGGCATCGGCGAGTTGGTGGCGATCAAGCCCCGCGCCCCACCGGTGCCACGGCCACGCACCGGTGCCGCGGCCACGGGAGACGGACGCCCGCGGCACCGGGCTCCCGGGCGTCAGGCGGTGCTTCCCGTCGCGCCCGGGGCCGCGAAGGCGCGACGGAGTTCGGCGGCGGGGCCGCCCGGATCACCGGCGGGCAGGCGCGCGGCCAGGTAGCCGTCCGGGCGGATCAGGAAGGCCGCTCCCGCGCCCGTCCCCGCGTCCGCGCCGTCGCGTGCGCCGTCGCCCGGGGCGTAGGCCGCCCGGAACGCCCCGGCGGCGTCCCGGACCTCCGGGAGCCGCAGACCGTCCGGCCGGGAGTCCGCCCCGGCGGCCAGGACCACGTGGACGTCGAGGAGGCCGTGGGCCGCCGAACGCGCGGCGGCCGCGGTCCCGTGGAGTCGTTCCGCCGGTGTTCCCGCGTCGGCGTACAGCAGCAGGGCGTGCCGGGGGCTGCGCAGCAGGTCGAACAGGCGCTGCGGGAAGGCGGTCAGCGGCCGCTCCAGCCCGCCGCAGTCCGGCGCCCGGTCACCGGCGAGGGGGCCGTGGCCGCCGCCGGGGTCCCCGGCCCCGCCGCCGGGCGGGGTCAGCGGTCCGCCGCGGTAGCCGACCAGCAGTTGGGCCTCCCGGAGCAGCAGGGTGGTCAGGTCGTCCGGGTCGGCGTCGAAGCCCGCCCGGGCATGGCGCACCGTGCGTCCGACGACCTCCTCGCCCACCGCGTGGCGTTCCGCGTGGTAGCTGTCGAGCAGTCCGTCGGCGGCGATCCCCCGGACCGCGAGGGCGAGCTTCCAGGCCAGGTTGTACGCGTCCTGGACCCCGGTGTTCATGCCCTGGGCACCGGTGGGCGGGTGGATGTGGGCCGCGTCGCCGGCGAGGAGGAGCCGGCCCTCCCGGTAGCGGTCGGCCAGCCGGTGGCTGATCCGGAAGACCGACGACCAGCGCAGCGCGGTGGCCGTGGTGGGCTGCGGCGACAACCGGTCGAGCACGGCCTGGATGTGCCGCAACTCCGGTGCGTGGCCGCGTTCGAGACCGTGAGCGACTTCCCCGGACGGCGCGGAGGCCAGCTCGGGCGGGATGAGCATCGACATCCGGTACCGCCGTCGGCCCGGCAGCGGTATGCAGACCAGCAGGTCGTCGGCGACCCCGTCGGCGTCCAGGTGGGTGGCGCGCACGCCGTAGCCGTCGGGGAGGTCCCAGTCGACCTCGACGTCGCCCAGCATGTACTGCTCGGGGAAGGCGTCGCCCTCGAAGGCGATCCCGGCCGCACGGCGCACCCGGCTGTGCGCGCCGTCGCAGCCGACGACGTACCGCGCGGCCGCCTCCCGCGGCCCGTCCGGCGTGGCGAGCGAGACGCGGACGTGGTCGTCGCGCTGCTCCAGGTCCAGCAGTTCGGTGCCGCGCTCGACGGTCGTCCCGTAGCCGGCGAGGTGGTCGGTGAGCAGCCGCTCCGTGGTGTCCTGCGGGAGCGCGGCGAAGCGGTACGGCACGTCGGCGGGCAGGTCGAGGTCGATCCGCGGGCCGGGCTCGCCGTTCACGAACATCAACTGGCCCCGCATCGGCACGGCTTCGTCGAGGACCTCGCGGACCAGCCCCATGGCGTCCCAGACCTCCAGGGTGCGGGGCTGGATGCCGACCGCCTTGGCGTACGGCTGCGGGGCGGGCAGACGGTCGACGATCCGGCACTCGACGCCCCGGCGGCGAAGCTCCGCGGCGGCCGTCAGTCCGACCGGCCCCGCCCCCACGACCAGTACCTCGGTGTCACCCATGACCACTCCTCGGTGCCGGGAGCACACGCGTCCGTGGTTCCAGGCTGCCCCGCCCGCACGCGGACGCGCCACTCGGCCCGGCGCCGCGGCCGGCCGGGCCTGGCAGCCTCACACCTCATGAGGCACCACCTTGCGGCTCCCAGAGTGGCCAGAACCCATTCGGCGCAGCCCCGAACGCCTCATCTGGCGTGCATAGCAAGGTATTTGGGCCTACGGTGCGGTTCGAGGGGGCTTCCAGACGAGAGGTGAGCACTGCCATGGCAGGAAAGTTCGAGCTGTACACGGACGAGAGCGGCATGCACCGGTTCCGGCTCAAGGCGAGCAACGGCACCGTCGTGGTGACGGGCGACCCGCAGGAGAACCGGGACGACTGCATCAAGAGCATCGAGTCCCTCCGGAAGCTCGCTCCCTACGCGGAGCTGAAGGAGGCGGCCGCCCGGCCGGCCTGAGCGCCCCGGTAGGCCCCTCGGCGGGCGGGGACGCGGGTCGGCGGGACAAATCGCCGACCCGCGTTCGTTTGTACGACAGATCCCTTTGGCCACGTGCACGCCGGACCCGGACAGAACTCAGGCATGCGTGTCGTCATCGTCACCGAATCCTTTCCCCCCGAGGTCAACGGCGTCGCCCACAGCGTGCTGCGGACCGCCGAGCACCTGCTCCGCCGGGGCCACCAGCCGCTCGTCGTCACTCCGGCGCCCGCACGCGGCGCGCAGAGCCCGTCACACACCTTCGGTGCCGGTCCGGCCATGGCCGACCTCCCCGTGGTGCGGGTCCCGTCCGTCCCCCTTCCCGGCTACCCCCAGGTCCGGATCGCACTGCCCAGCCGCCGGCTGGCCGCCGCGATCCGGGGTCACCGGCCGGACCTGGTGCACCTGGCCAGCCCGTTCGTGCTCGGCGCGCGCGGCGCACAGGTCGCCACCCGGCTCGGCCTGCCGGTCGTCGCCGTCTACCAGACCGACCTGGCCGGGTACGCGCACGCCTACCGGGCCGGGCGCGGACTCGGCGAGGCCGCCGCCTGGCACCGGATCCGCTCCGTCCACGGCCTCGCCTCCCGGACGCTCGCGCCGTCCACCCCCGCCGCGCAGGACCTCACCGCGCACGGCGTCGCCCGGGTCCAGCTCTGGCCGCGCGGCGTCGACTCGGCCCGCTTCCACCCGCGCCACCGCGACGAGGCCCTGCACCGGGCGCTCGCCCCCGGCGGCGAGGTCCTGGTCGGGTACGTCGGGCGGCTCGCGCCGGAGAAGCGGGTCGACCTGCTGGCCCGGACCTCGGCCCTGCCGGGGGTACGGGTCGTGATCATCGGCGACGGACCGTCCGCGCCGGGGCTGAAGGCCGCCATGCCCGGTGCGGTGTTCCTCGGCCGGCGCACCGGGGAGGAGCTGGCCCGCTGCTTCGCCACGCTGGACGTGTTCGTGCACACCGGGCCGCTGGAGACCTTCTGCCAGACCATCCAGGAAGCGATGGCCAGCGGGGTCCCGGTGGTCGGCCCGGCCGCCGGTGGACCGCTGGACCTCGTCGCGCACCACCGCACCGGCCTGCTCGTCCCGCCCCGGGACGGCGCGGCGGTCGCCCGGGCGGTGACCGCCCTCGCCGAGGACGCCGAGCTACGGGCCGCGTACGGCCGGGCGGGGCGGGCCGAGGTGACCGCCCGCACCTGGGAGGCGGTCGGGGACGTGCTGCTGCGGCACTACGCGGAGGTGCTGGCGGAGCACCACGGGGCGACGGCGGCGACGGCATCCACGCCGGAGCCGGTAGCCGTGCCGGTGCCGGTAGCCGTGCCGGTTCCCGTGCCCGCAGCCGTGCCGGTGCCGGTGCCGGGGAGCGTGCAGACCGGTGCACCCCGGGCGGACACCACCGGCCGGAACGGCCTGCACGGCGTCCAGGAGACCGCCGACGCCGCCGGGAGCGCGGCGGGAACCCGCGCGCACGCCACCCGGGACGCGGCCGGCACTCCGGTCACGGAGGAGCTGACGGCATGACCGCCGGACCGCTGCGCATCGTCCGGGTGGCGAACTTCGTCACCCCCGTCTCCGGCGGGCTGCGGACCGCACTGCGCCACCTCGGCGCGGGATACCGGGCCGCCGGGCACGCACCGGTGCTGGTCGTCCCCGGCGAGCGGCGAGCCACGGAGGAGGGCGAACAGGGACTGGTCGTCACCCTCCCCGGGCGGGTCCTGCCCGGCAGCGGCGGCTACCGCCTGCTCACCGACCGGCGCGCGGTCGCCACCGAACTGGAACGGCTCGCACCCGACCGGCTGGAGGTCTCCGACCGGACCACCCTGCGCTGGACGGGCTCCTGGGCACGACGGCACGGCGTCCGATCGGCGATGGTCTCGCACGAGAGTGCCGCCGGACTGCTGCGCACCTGGGGCCTGCCCGGCCCGGTCGCCGGCGCGGCGGCCGACCGGCTCAACGGCCGCACCGCCGGGTCGTACGACACGGTGATCTGCACGACGGACTGGGCCGCCGCCGAGTTCCGCCGCCTCGGCGTCCGGAACGTGGCCCGCGCGCCGCTCGGCGTGGACCTCGCCGCCCTGTGCCCGCCGGGCGCCGACGAACGGGCCGAGGAACGGGCCCGGTACGCGACACCTGGCGAGGTGCTGCTGGTGCTCTGTTCGCGGCTCTCCCCCGAGAAGCGTCCCGAGCACGCGCTCGACGCCCTCGCCGAGCTGCGCGCGCGTGGCCTGCCCGCCGTCCTCGCGGTGGCCGGCGCCGGACCGCTCAGGTCGCGGCTGGCCGCCCGGGCCGCCCGTGACCGGCTGCCCGTGCACTTCCTCGGACACCTCGCCGGGCGCGACGCGGTCGCCCGCCTGCTCGGCTGTGCGGACGTGGTCATCGCCCCCGGGCCGGTGGAGACCTTCGGGCTGGCGGCGATGGAGGCGCTGGCCTGCGGCACGCCGGTGGTCGTCAACCGCTGCTCCGCCCTGCCGGAGCTGGTCGGCCCGGCCGGGGTGGCCGCCGAACCCACGGGCGCCGGGTACGCCGACGGAGTACACGACCTCCTCGCGCGCCCCGAAGCGGCCCGGCGCGCCGCCGCCCGCGTCCAGGCCGAGCGCTACGGCTGGCCCGCCGCCGTGGCCGCCTTCCTGGCCGCTCACGGTGCATCCGGCACACCGGGCGCACCACATGCATCCGGCGCACCGGGGACCCACGACGCGGGATAGCGGAAGCCCACGGGCCGCACGCAGGGAGCTGCAGGACCGGCGCGGAGCAGGAGGGCGGCCCCCGTCCTCCCGCTCCGGCGAACGCGCATGCGCATGCGCTGGACGGAACGGCCGGGCCGGAGGGCCCGGGAAGGTGTGGGAGGTGCGATGAACACGATCGCGGCGGTGGACGAGGGAGACGGCACCGTTCCGGGTGCCGCTGACGGGGCGACACGGGCGAGTGCACGACGGACCGGCGAACCGGTCCGGTTCGTGGCACTCGGGGATTCACTCACCGAAGGGATCGGCGACCCGATCGCCGACGGATGGCGCGGCTGGGCGGCGCTGCTCGCCCGGTCACTGGCCCCGCCGCACACGGGTGTCGAGTTCACCAACCTCGCACGGAGCGGCGCACTCACCACCGACCTGACGGCCGAGCAGCTGCCGACGGCCCTGGCGCTGCGTCCGCAGCTGGCGGCCGTGGTCGCCGGCGGCAACGACACCCTGCGGTCCGGCTTCGACGTCGCACGGACCGCGCGGGCGCTCGACGCCGTCCTCGGCCGGCTCACGGACAGCGGCGCGCAGGTGCTCACCGCCTGCCTGCCCGACCCGGGCACGCTACTGCGGCTGCCGCCTCCGCTCGCCCGGCCGCTGGCCCGGCGGATGCGGGCGGTGAACGCGGTGGTGCACGCCCTCTCCGTCCGCCACGGGAGCGTCCACCTGCACATCGCCGACCTGCCCTGGAGCGCCGAGCGGCAGTTGCTCAGCGTCGACCGGCTGCACCCCAGTGCCGAGGGCCACCACCTGATCGCCCGGGGCTTCCACGGCCTGCTCGCGGACGCCGGGCGCCCGCTCGGTCCGGTCCCCGTCCCGGACCCGGTCGAACCGCCGCCGGGCACGCTGGCCGACCTCTGGTGGATGGCCACCCGGGGCACCCGCTGGGTCGTGGACCGCAGCACGGACCTGCTCCCGGGCCTGCTGGCGCTGGCCGTCGCCGAGGGCTGTGCCCGCCTCCGGGGCACCACCTGCCGTCAGGACGAGCTGATGGCCCGCGCCACGACCGCCGCCCTCACCTCCCTCCCGCCCGTCACCTCCCTCGGGCGGGCGGCCGGCTCCGAGCAGGACGGCGGGGGCCGCCTCCCGTCCGGTAATTGATCTTGTGCTGCGGTCGGGGCCGGGCCACCATGTGGTGCACCAGGACGCGGCCGACCGAGGTCACGCCCGCCTCCGCGAATGGGGTGACCCGTTGTCAGGTGTGGATTCCACCGGTCCCGGGAAGCTTCGCTGGTCCGGCCGACTCGGCCGGCAGCCCGCCTCGCTCCGCGAGGTCGACGGCCGGCACCTGCTGCAGATCGGCGACAGGTCCACCCTGCTCGACGCCCGCACCGGCGTCCGGCACCGGAGCAGCCTGCTGAGCAGGCGCATCATCGTGCACCACCCGGACCGGGCCCCCTTCGTCCACCGCTACCGGCTCCCGTGGATGCTGCAGCTGGCCCCGCTCTGGGAGACCGCGTACGACCGCTGGTCCGCCGAGGCCGACGACCCGGGCCTGACCCTGATCGAGCTGCTGGGCGGGGCGGACGACTGGGACTAGCCGAGCAACCCGGATCGGCAGCTGCCCGGCCGGTCGTCGACGGACCGGCTCCGGCCACTCCTCCGGACCCGGGGAACCGCCGGGGGCGGTCGGGGTGTCAGGGTAGGGAGGACGGCGGAGGGAGCGGAACGTTGACGGAGCGTACGGAGCGTACGGGGCATACGGGGCGCGAGTTGTTGGCGGCGGCCGGGGTGTTGTTCCCCGACCGGCGGGGGCGGGTGCTGGTGGTCCGGCTGCCGTACGACCGGGAGCACCCGGTGGCCGTACCCGGCGGGGGCTGGGAGTCGCAGGACCGTTCGCCGCGCCACACGGCAGCCCGGGAGATCGCGGAGGAGCTGGGGTTCACGCCCCGCCTCGGGCCGCTGGCCTGCCTCGACTGGACGCTCGGCCACTTGCGTCCGCCGATCGCCGCCCACCTCTACTGGGCCGACCCGCTGACGCCGGAACAGGCGGCGGCGATCAGGCCGGACCGGGCCGAGGTCGGCGGCTGGGCGTGGCTGACCCCCGAGGAGGCGGGCCACGCGCTGCCACCCCGGCTCTCCCGGCGGGTGACGGCGTGCCTGCGGGCGCCGCGCTCGGCCGCGCCGCTGGAGCTGGAGGACAGCCTTCCGGCCGGGCACACCCTCGACCACCTGGCGGCGGGACCGCTGCCCGCGTACACGGGACTGGCAGGACTGCGGTTGGAGGGAGCGCCGCCGGAGGGAGCGGAATCGCCGGACGTCGCGGCGAGGGCCCCCGGGCCCGTCGCGCCCCCGCTGGACCGGGAGGCCTTCATCGCCACCCTGCCACGGATCCGGGCCAAGGCGCGGACGGTGTTCACGGACCGGGCCGGCCGGGTCCTGCTGGTGCGGCTGCGGCCGTGGGACGGCCCGAACGGCGAGGTGCCGTACTGGGTGCTGCCGGGCGGCGGCGTCGAGGCGGACCGGGAACTGCCGCGCGCCGCGGCGCGTCGGGAGGTCCGCGAGGAGCTGGGGTGGGCGTGCGAGCCGGGCCGGCTGCTGGCCGTGGACTGGCTCCCCGGCCGGGACGCGGACCCGGCGAGCACCCGGGATACGCCCGTGCTGGTGTACGTCTTCGACGGTGGCACGGTGACCGAGGAGCGGCTGGCCTCGATCGCCCTGGCCGAGGACGAGCTGGTCGAGTGGCGGCTCTGCGATCCGGCCGAGGCGCGGGCGCTGCTGTCGGCCTCGTCGTGGGCCAGGACCTCGGCCGCGCTGGCCGCCCGCGGGCGGCCGGGCGGACCGGCCGAGCTGGTCGGCGGTCGACCGGCGCACTGAGCGCCGGGGCACGCGGAAGCGGCCGGACGGCCGGCGCACCGGGGTGACGGGCCGGGTGGCGGCCCGGCCGACGACTCGGCGGGCCGGCCCGACCGGCGGGACGAGCGGCGAGACAGGTGACGGGCCACCGGTCCACACTGGTCGCATGCAGAACGGGATCGGAGCACGGCAGACGATCGAGGACGCCCTGGCCGGCCGCCGGGTCGCGTCGGTCAGCGGCGGCGGACGGCTCGACCTCACCCTCGACGGTCCGGTGACCGTCCGGGTGGTGCACGAGTTCCGCTTCTCCGCGCCGTCGGAGGTGGAGCACTTCTACCCGGAACTCACCGTCCATCCCACCGGCGCGCTGCTCGGCCTGGTGGGCCGGACCGTCGACGGGGCCCGCGTGACCATGGCCGGAGGGCTGGAGCTGGTCTTCGACGGGGTCGGCACGCTGTCCGTCCCGCCGCACGCCCTGCTCGCGCCCTGGCGCGTGTTCACGCCCGAGGGCGCGGTCTGCACCGGTCTGCCCGGCGGCGAGGTCGCGTGGTCGGAGGACGGCAGGACCGGCTGAGCCCGCCCGGGCAGGCCCGATCCCGCCCGGCACCTGCTGTCCCGAGGCAGCCGACCGGGCGGCCTTCCCGGAGTGGCCCTCGGCCCGGAACGGCCGTCCGGGGTGAACGGTCGACCCGTCAGTCCTGGGCGACGGCCGGGTCCATCCAGATCACCTCCCAGAGGTGCCCGTCGAGGTCGGCGAAGGTGCGCCCGTACATGAACCCACCCTGTTCGGTGGCCTCACGCGGTTCCACTGCTCCCGCGGCGACCGCCTTGTCCACCAGCGCGTCGACCTCGGCGCGGCTGTCGACACCGAGCGCCAGGATCGTCTGCGCGGTCGCAGAGGTGTCCGGGATCTCCTTCTCGGAGAAGGACTTGAAGAACGGCTCGGTCAGCAGCATCGCGAAGATGGAGTCGCTGATGACCAGACAACCGGCCTTCTCGTCGGTGAACTTCGGGTTGAAGGCGTAGTCCATCGACGTGAAGAACTCGATGGACCTGGCGAGGTCCTTCACGGGGAGGTTGACGAAGATCTTGGTCGACATTGCACGGGCCTTTCTCGTCACGACGTCCGTCTCGACGGCCGTTCTGCTGAACGAACCTCAGCCTTGCAGACGGCACTGACACCCTGCCCGGACCCCGCGCCGCGCGTCGCGGGGTCCGTCGCCCGTACAGAGGTCTGAGCGGTCGGAGGCCGGTCAGACCTCCAGGTCCGCCTCGATCTTCGTCAGCTGGTGGCGGGCCATCGCCAGGTTGGCCCGGCCCTTGTCCAGGGCCAGGTAGAGGAAGAGCCCGTTGCCGCTGCGGCCGGTGAGCGGGCGGATCAGGTGGTACTGGCTGCTGAGCGTGATGAGGATGTCCTCGATCCCGTCCTTCAGGCCCAGCATGTCCATGGTGCGCATCTTCGCCCGGACCACGTCCGTGTTCCCTGCGGCCGCGACGTTGAGGTCGATGCCACCGGCTCCGTCGAGGGTGGCCAGGGCCATCCCGCTGTTGTAGTCGACGAGGGCGGCGCCGATGGCGCCTTCGATCACGGTGAGGGCCTGCTTGAGCGCGCCTGCGGCGTCCGTCATGTCGGTTCTCCGGTTCGGTGGTGGGGTTTCAGGTCGGACAGGTCAAGAGGGTGGAGCAGGTCGAGAAGGTGGAGCGGTCGAGAAGGTGGTCGGGTCGTCGGGTGTCCGGTGCTGCACACCGCCGGTCAGAAGGCCGCTTCCCTGGACTCCCGCACCTCCTTGGGCGCGAGGGTGTCCTCGAGGAGCGCGGCGATGCGCTGGGCGGAACGGCGGGCCTCCAGGTGCAACCGGCCCACGTTCGCGTCCGGGTGGGCGAGGAGCGTGAGGACGCAGCTTCCGCCGGCCGCGTACGTGGCGACGTAGCCGTGCTCGCCCCGGACGAGTGACTCCCGGAAGTCGCCCTGGCCGGTGCTGTCGGCGAGCCGCTGGGCCAGGCCGAGCGAGGCGGCGGTCATCGCCGCCAGGCTCGACGGCTCGGTCCCGTGGGTGTCGTGCGCGACGAGCAGGCCGTCGACGCCGGCCACCAGACCGCCCGCGAGGTGTGGTACCCGATGCCGGAGGGCGCGGAGTTCGGCGAGCAGTTCGGTCTCCAAGGCGATCAGTTGTCTCCTTCCGACACGCTGCTTGAGCGCCCGCCTCATGGCCGTGAGGGCGGGGTCGCGGGCGGAGAGTGGTTCAAAGTCGGGCCTCCAGAAGGGTTCTGACCCGGATCAGCAACGCGATGTCCGGATCGGGGGCGGTCAGCGGGTGGGCTGCCGGGGTCGAAGGTCGGGCGGAGGCGGCGGAGGCGGCAGCCACGGACGCCGCGTAGGCCGCCGGGGCCAGCGCGGCCAGCGCCGCACCGGGTACCCGCCGGTGCAGACCGCCGGACGCGGACGGTTCCCCCGGGGCGTCCCCGCTCCCCGACCCGGCCCCGCTCCCGACCCCGGGGTCGGAGCCGGCAGCGACACCGGAGCCGGGCTCGGACTCGGCCCCGGGCCCGAGCAGCAGTCCTGCGGCGGCCAGCCGGCGGACGTCCACCGTGGTGGCGAACGCCGAGCGGCCGAGCAGCCGCGCCAGCTCCGCCGGGGTTCTTCGGCCGTCCGCGTGGTCGAGCAGGTCACGCTGGTAGCGGCTCGGCGGGCGGACCCGGCGCGCGTGGCGGCCGGGGGCGGCGGGGAGCCGTGCGGCCGGACGGACCGGCGCGGTGTCGAGCTGGGGCCACGGCCAGATGCGGTCCAGCAGGATCCGCCGGCGTTCGGCCTCCCGGCGGAGCCGGGGGACGCCCACGGCCGCCACGGGGCCGAGCCAGTGCCGCACACCCGGTGCGAAGGTCCGGAAGGCGAGGGCGGCCGGGGCGTCCAGGAGGAAGCAGGCCGCGTCGTAGAGGGCGCCGAGGTGACAGAGCTCCAACTCGCCGCGGGTGAGCCGGCCCTGTTCGACCAGGGCCTCGCCGACCCCGGCATACCGGCCGGACCGGCGGACCTCCTCCTGCCAGGCGGCGGGGGTGAGCCGGCCGCAGGCGGTGAGCAGGGTGGCGAGGTCGGGTGTCCGGTCGGACTCGGCGTGGGCGACCAGGCCGTCGACGAGGTAGACGGTGCCCGCGGGCCCGCGCAGGGCACCGGTGGCGTGCTCCGCGGCCAGCCGTTCGACAACCGCGCCGGGCGTCCAGCCGGGGTGCACGGGAAGGGGTGCGGCGCCGGGAGCGGGCACCGCGGCAGGGCCGGGACCGGACGCCGGTGCGGGGCCGGAGGAGGGAGCGGGGCCGGGGCCTGAGGAGGCGGTACGGGCCGCCGGGACGGAGCCGAGGGCGACGGCCTCGGCCGGAACCGTCGGCCGCCCGGCGGGTGGCCGAAAGCCGACGACCGTCCCGCCCGCCGTCGCCAGGTCACTCGTCCGGAAGTTCGTCATCCGAGCACCAGTTCCTCGGCGAGCGACTGGAGACGGTAGCGGGCGCCGGCGAGATTGCCCTCGCTGCGGTCCAGCCAGAGGTGCAGGACCAACCGGCTGTCGAAGACGGTGTCGATGAAGCACAGCAGGTGGTAACTGCGGCCGGCGGTCACGATAATGTCCTGGAGCGGCGCCTTCGAGTCCTCCGAGCCGGTGAAGGTCGGGCTCTCAACAGCCGCGCGTACCAGGTCGGTTGCCTCTGCGGCCGACGTATCATGGTCGCCGGTGGGGCTGACGCCGACGCTGCCCAGTGCGAGGCCGCTGCTCCAGTCGACGAGACTGGCGGCGCGGGCTCCTGCGATCGCCATCGCCTCGGTCAGGCATTCGTCGATACCCGGCACTCGGGCTCCTTCGGAGGGTTCGGGGAGGCTTCGGGGAGGGTCCGGGACGGCCCCGCCGAGGTGGCTTCGCAGGCCGGAGGGTGTCGGGGAGGGTTCCGGGCAGCCGGGCGCACGCACCTCCGGGCCGCGCGGCACCGGCCGGACCGCCACGACCAGTGGCGGGTTCGACACGGAAGGCTACTGCCGGAATCTGTACGACGAACATTCCAATGGCATATTCACACCATTAGGGCCGACTTTCGGCCAACCTTTGACGGACCGTCAGCCCGCAGGTCACCGCAAAGCCGCAGACCGGGAGAGTGCGCCCCCGAAGGGCCGCCGATCCACCTGGAGCGCGACCTTGGCGGGTTGTCACCGCCGCCGACGGGTTTCGGCCGGACCGTGCGATAGGACCGATCCGCACAACGACGAAGCGGCCGCCCCCTCGGAGAGGGGACGACCGCTTCGGATGGAGCGCCAGGCCCGGGTCGAACGGACTCTCCCTACTGAAAGTAGGACGTGCTCCGGTAGCACCACTGACGCCTGCTCGGGAGGCCGCTCTTCGCTTCGCGAAGATCGTTTCCTCTCGACGGGTTGAACACTAGCAGGACATCACGCCTGGTCAGAAATCGAACGGCAGGGGCCCTCGGCGTCGGGTCGGCACGCTCGTACAGCTCGTGCGTGAACGGTTCGGCAAGCGGGGCCGTGGCCGGCAGACGGATGATCCCGGGGCGCTCGGCGAAAGTGTCACGGCAGGCGTGCGCAGGGGTGCGCAGCGCGCCCTCCCGCGGCCGATGCCGGACGCACTGCTCACCGATGGTGCGGACGAGGTCGGCGCGCACCAGGGCGACGACCTCCGCCCGGCCGGCGACGTGATCGTCCAGCGCGGGCGCGACGGACGGACCGAGACCGTCGATCTGGCCGGCGGCGCCCTACTGCCCTGGCGGGGCGACGGCCACGCCCACCACCACCGGCACCACCACCGCCGGGCACTGCTCGGCGTCGCGGTTGGTCCGGCTGCCGGGCTTCCACTCGGCAGACCTCGGGCCGGGATCGTGCGCGCCCTGCCGGCGCGCGCCCTCGCCGTGCCGACCGGGGGCGGGGCGTCCGGCGACTCCGTAGTGGTGGCCGCCGCCACCGACGACCCGGCCGGGGTGTTCTCCACCGCCATGACGGATGACGCCGGCGGCCGGACGACGGACGTGCAGCGGGTCCTGATCGTCACCGGCCGGCCGGCCGCGCGGCTCGCCTGCCACCTCACCTCGCCCAAGGTGAACCGGCCCCTGGTGTCGATCGGCCCGACGGCCCTCCTGATCGGCGTCGGCCTCGCACCGAGGAGGCGGGCCCACCGGCCGGAGGTGTACGCCCGGCTCGGCGGCAGCGGGGTGGTCGCAGCCTGATCCGGCCCGACCGAAGGGGGAAGTGCCGCGCTCCGCCCGTCCGTTGAGCCGCCGACGCGGTGGGCAGCGGACGTCGGTGGGCGTACGATCGAAGGGCGACGACCACTCGACCGGCCACGCGGTGGCCCTCTCCGTGGCGGCCACGCGGCGACCGCCTCCGGGTGTGTCGGGGGAGGGTTCCCGCTGTGCGCACTCCGCCCGGGGCGGCCGGACTCGCGCCGATGACGGCTCCCGGCGGGCGGGCGCTCCGCCCGGGCGCGCGCGACAGACCGGATCCGTGGGCCTGCGGGCCCGGCGCCGCACCCGACGACGTGATCGGCAGCGGGCCCGACGTCCGGCCCGACGACGGAGGAGGAGTAGCAGCGCATGTCAGTCTTCACCACCCCCACAACCGGGGCTCACGGCGATCACCAGGCCATCGAGACGATCCCCGTGGGCCAGACCCCGCACAGTGTGGCGGCGAGCCGGGACGGTCGCCGCGTCTACGTCACCAGCTTCCTGGACGGGACGGTGACCGCCGTCGACACTCCGGCGAACACCGTGGCCACGACCTTCCCCGCCGCCGTCGGCCCCTACGGCGTGGCCGTCGCGGCCGACGGCGCGCGCGTGTTCGTCGCCGAGAACAGCTCGACCTTCATCCACGTGTTCGAGGCCGCCACCGGCGACCAGGCCATCTCCACCGGCTTCGGCACCCGCCCGTACGGCCTGGCGATCACCGCCGACGGATCGCGACTGCTGATCGCCAACGCCATCGACGACCAGGTCCTGGTCTCCGACACCCTCACCAAGACCCGCGGGATCCTCACCGGTGTGGACTTCCCGGTCGCCCTGGCCGTGAGCCCGGACGGCCGCCTCCTCTACGCCAGCAACTACTTCCGGGACTCGGTCACCGTGATCGACGCCACCGGCATTCCGACGCTGGAGGAGACGGTGCCCGCCGACGTCGTGGCGACCGTCCCGGTCCGGCGGGGACCGTACGGGCTGGCGGTCAGTCCGGACGGCGGGCGGCTCTTCGTGGCCCACTTCCCGTTCGACACCGTCTCGGTGGTCGACACCACCACCCGCACGGTCACCGGCACGATCCCCGTCCCGGGCGGCCCGCGCGGCGCTGCGACCAGTCCGGACGGGTCGAGGCTCTACGTCACCAACTACTTCGACCGGACACTGTCGGTGATCGCGGTCTGAGACTCGCCGGCCGGACCACCGGCGCGGCGGCGCAGCGGCACTGTCGGTACGTCAGGATATGGTCCCCTCTCACGATCCCGTACCGGAGGGCCGGTTCGAAGATCCGTTCCACTCCTCAAGGGGGAGTCCGGCCATGGGCAGCACCGACAGCGGCGCGTACGAGGGATTCACGGCCGAGGAGCGGGCCGCGATGAAGGACCACGCCAAGGAGATGAAGACGGCCGCGCGCCGCGGCTCCCGCGCCGACAAGGCGGCGGAGGCCGAGCGGGACGTGCTGGCGAAGATCGCCGAGATGCGGGACTCGGACCGGATCATGGCCGAACGCGTCCACGCCGTCGTCGCCGCCAACGCCCCGGCCCTCGCACCGAAGCTCTGGTACGGGATGCCCGCCTACGCGCTGGACGGCAAGGTGGTCTGTTTCTTCCAGAGCGCCGAGAAGTTCAAGGCGCGCTACGCGACGCTCGGGTTCAGCGACCTGGCGCAGCTCGACGAGGGCCCCATGTGGCCGGCGGCCTTCGCCCTGACCGAGGTGACGCCCGAGGTGGAGGCGCGGATCGCCGACCTCGTCAAGCGATCGGTGAGCTGAGCCCCCCGTCGGCGAGCACCCGGACCGGCACCGCCCGGCCCGACGGCGCCCGGCCGGGGCCGGCGCCGGGGCGCACGCCGCTCGCAGTCTTTTCGCTCACATGTTCGATTACGGCGTACGCTGGGCTCATGCGCAGCACGCTCCACCTCCAGCCCTCCCTGTTCGACGATCCCGGCCGGGCCGGGACCGCCCTCGGGCCGCTGTCGGGCGTTCGGCGGACGGTGCTGGGCGCGGGGGCGTGGCTGGACCTGCTGCCGGGGTGGCTCCGCGGGGCGGACCAGCTGTTCGAACACCTGGCCGCGGAGGTGCCGTGGCGGGCCGAGCGGCGCGAGATGTACGAGCGGACCGTCGACGTGCCCCGGCTGCTCGCCTCCTACGGGGAGGAGGACGCACCGCCGCACCCCGTGCTCGGGGAGGCGCGGGCGGCGCTCGGCGCGCACTACGCGGACGAGCTCGGCGAGCCGTTCAGCACGCTCGGGCTCTGCTACTACCGGGACGGGCGGGACAGCGTGGCCTGGCACGGCGACCGGATCGGGCGGGGCGCGCACGTGGACACCCTGGTCGCGATCCTCTCGATCGGCGAACCGCGGGCGCTGCTGCTGCGGCCTCGGGGCGGTGGCGGGCCGGCGGTGCGGCACCCGGTCGGGCACGGGGACCTGCTGGTGATGGGCGGTTCCTGCCAGCGGACCTGGGAGCACGCGGTGCCGAAGACGGCGCGGCCGGTGGGGCCGCGGATCAGCATCCAGTTCCGGCCGCGCGGGGTGCTCTGACGGGCCCGGGGGCGACCTGACGGACGTGCGGGGGCGCTGCGACGAGCGCGGATCGGCCCGAGGGGGCGCGGACCGGTTGCCGGGCGCCGGGCGGAAGCAGAGGCTGGCCCCAGGGGCCCGGGTGGTTCCGGCGGCGAGGAGGGCGGCATGCCGAAGGCGGGCAGGTACCGCGACGGCGTCCCCTGCTGGGTCGAGCTGGGAACCCCGGACCTCCCGCGGGCCCGGCGGTTCTACGGCGCGCTGTTCGGGTGGGAGTACGTCGGGCTGCCCGGGTACACGGTGGCGACGCTGCGCGGGGCACAGGTCGCGGGGCTGGTCCGGCGGCCGGCGGGCGAGGAACGCTCGTGGACCACGTACCTCGCGGTGACGGACGTCGGACGGGCGGCCGAGGAGGTCCGGACGGCCGGCGGGCGCGTCGTCCGAGAGCCGTTCGAGAGACCCGAGCAGGGGTGGGCGGCCGTCGTCGCCGACCCGACCGGCGCGGTGTTCGGGCTCCGGCAGGGGCTGCTCTGGCAGGGGGCGGGTCTGGTCGACGAACCGTCCGCGTTCAGCTGGAGCGAGCAGCTCTCCCCCGACCCGGCCACGGCCCGGACCTTCTACCGGCAGGTCTTCGGGTACGAGTACGGGTCGGGCGCGGACGGCGGCACGGTGTTCCGGGTCGGCGGAGCCGTGGCCGGCGGCATCGGCGGCGGTCACGGAGCCGACGCCGACCGGACGGGCCCGACGGGCCGCGCAAGCGCAAGCGCAAGCGGGAGCGGGAGCGGGAGCGGGAGCGGCGGGACGAACCTGGGGGCGGCCGGTCCGCCGGCCGTCTGGAGCGTCCACTTCGGCACGGACGACACCGACCGCGCGGCCGAGCGGGTGCGCGAGCTGGGCGGGGAGGTGCTGGCGGGACCGCACCCGACACCGTTCGGACGGCGGGCGGCGGTCCGGGACGACGGCGGGGCGGAGTTCACGCTGATCGGCCTCCCGTCCGCAGAGGCGACCGTGGCCGCGTAGGAGGGCGGAACGCCCGGTGCCGCCGCAGCATCCCCGAAGCGACTCAGGGGAACGGGGAACGGGGAACGGGGCAGCACCGGCCCTCAGGCGAGCGCCGCCCGCAGGCGTGCGATGTCCTCCGCGTCCTTGGCCCGCCGTGGCCGGCGCGGGTCCCAGACCGGCATCATCCGCTTGATCTCGATCTGCAGCTCGGGACCCACGATCGGGCACTCCACACCACCGAGCCGCCCGACGGGCCCGTCCAGCAGCCCGTCCGGCCAGGCCGTCCCGGCCCAGGGGCCGCCGGCGACCAGCACCCGGCCGTCCGGCCTCGGATCGACCAGCGCGAAGCTCGACTCCGAACCGTCCTTGACGACGTCGAACTGCTGGCCCGGCGGGGGGCCGTCGAGCCTGCGGTAGCCGAGTTCGTGCAGGCCGGCGGCGAGCGCGGGGGCGTCGGCGGCCGGAACGAACCAGTCGATGTCCTCGTGGTCACGGGTGAGCCC
Source organism: Streptomyces sp. BE20 (assembly GCF_036322525.1). NCBI lineage: Bacteria > Bacillati > Actinomycetota > Actinomycetes > Kitasatosporales > Streptomycetaceae > Streptomyces > Streptomyces sp. BE20. Next base: position 74,918 of record NZ_JAQYWW010000862.1, read on the forward strand.
GCCGAGGAAGAAGTCCATCGCCCAGCCGCCGCGCAGCCGGACACGAGTGCCGAGACGGCGGGCGAGGCCCACCGTCTCGGCGATCTGGGCGAGTTGCCCGTCGGCGCGTTCCCTGTTCATGGACCCCACCTCCATGATCGGGACGCTACACCCGCCGCAGCCTCTCCTTCGCGGCACCGGCCCTCGCGGGCTAGTCCTTCACAGCGCCGGCCAGCCCGGAGACCAGCTTGCGCTGCACCGCGATGAAGAAGATCAGGACCGGCACGGTCATCAGCGTCGAGGCCGCCATGATGCCGCCCCAGTCGTTCTCGTCCGGTTTGAAGAAGACCAGCAGCGCGGAGGGGAGGGTCTGGTTCTCGGTCGCGCTGATGATGAAGGTCTTGGCGAAGACGAAGTCGTTCCACGCCGCGATGAAGGAGAACACGCTGGTCGCGGCCAGGCCCGGGGCCACCAGCGGCAGCAGGATCCGCCAGAGGATCCGGCTCCGGCTCGCACCGTCGATCTGCGCGGCCTCCTCGATGGAGACCGGCACGGCGGCGACGAAGCCGCGCATCATCCAGATCCCGAAGGGCAGCGAGAACGCCAACTGCACCAGGATCAGCGAGGCCAGGGTGTTGAGTCCGACGCCCGGCGCCAGCCGCCCCGCGTCGCGGAACATGAAGAACAGCGGGATGGTGAGCGCCTCGACCGGGATCATCTGGGCGATCAGGAACATCACCATGATGGTGGTGCGGAACCTGAACCGGAACCTCGTCACGGCGACCGCCGCGAGGAAGACCACCAGGGCCGACAGCACGACCACCGACAGCGCGATGATCAGGCTGTTGACGAAGTACCGCCCGAACCCGTCGACGCTGAGCACCTGGCGGAAGCTCTCCAGCGTCGGGTGCGCGGTCCAGGGTCGGGGGTCGAGCGACTGCACCTCGCCCTTCGGCTTGAACGCCGAGAGCACCATCCAGAAGATCGGGAAGGCGGTGACCACGGCCACCAGGATCGCGAGGGAGTTGGCGGCGAGCCGCCTGCGGCCACGGGTGTTCACAGTTCATTCCCCGTCCGTCGCAGCGAGCGGATGTAGAGGACCGTCGGGATCACCAGGATCAGCAGCATGATCACGCCGATGGCCGCGCCGAGTCCGTACTGGGAGGACGCGAACGCCTTCTGGTAGGCGTACACGTTGAGGACGAGGTTCTGGCCGGCGATTCCGCCGCCCTCGGTCATGACGTAGATCTGGGTGAAGACCTTGAAGTCCCAGATGACCGACTGGATCACCACGATGGTCAGGATCGGCCGGAGCATCGGGGCGGTGATCCGGCGGAAGGTGGCCCAGGTGCCGGCGCCGTCCAGCGCCGCGGCCTCCAGGATCTCGGTCGGGATCGCCTTGATGCCCGCGTAGAGCGTCACCATGACGAACGGGAAGGAGTGCCAGACCACCACGGCGCCCACGATCAGGAACGCGGTCCACTTGTCGTAGAACCAGTTGAACTCGTGGAAGCCGTTCAGACCGATGCTGACCAGGGTCTTGTTGACCAGACCGAGGTTGGTGTCGAAGAGGAAGCTCCACACCGTCGAACCGGTCATCGCCGGCGCCGCCCAGGCCGCCATGGCGGCGGTGGTCAGCACCAGTCGGGAGATCCGGCCCACCCTGGTGAGCAGCACCGCGAGGGTGGCGCCGACCGCCAGGGTGGCGACCACACAGAACGCGGCGAAGCCGATCGTCTGCGTCAGCACCGACCAGAACTGCCCGTCACCGAGGATCTTCTGGTAGTTGCCGAGCCCGACGAAGCTGGTCGGCACACCGCCGGAGGCCTGGGCCTGACCGAAGTCCAGCACCGACAGCAGACCGAGCTGGTAGATCGGGTACGCCACCAGGGGGATCATGATGATCGCGGCCGGCAGCAGGAGCAGCAGCGGGGGGCGGCGCCGCCCGCTCGGGGAGGGCGGCGCCGCCGGGGCGGTCGTGGTGGGTGCGGACACGTACGGGACCTGCTCTCTTGCGGGGGCCGGCGATCAGCGGGCCGCGAAGGCCGACGTGATCTGCGTGGCGGCGTCGCCCGAGGCCTTCGCCACGTCCGCCTTGCCGGTGACGATCTGCTGGAGCATCGTCGGGATGACGGCCTGCGCGTCGATCTGCGCCCATCCCTGGTCCAGCGGCACGAACTTGGTACCGGCCGCGATGGTGTCGGTGAACGGCTTCAGGAAGGCGTCCTTGGCGGCGACCTTGGCGTTGACCGGCTTCAGCGTCGGCAGGTTGCCCATCGCGTCGTACATCTGCTCCTGGTACGCGGGGCTCGCCAGCAGCTCGGCGAACTCGACGGCCAGGGTGCGGTGCTTGGCCGCCTTCATCACGCCGAGGTTGTTGCCGCCGGCGAACGCCGGGGCGATCGAACCGGGCTTCTCGCCGGGCAGCGGGACGACCCCGTACTTGCCGTTGACCGGGCCCGCGTCGACCTTGCTGCGGCTGGAGTTGGGCAGGATCGCCATCGCGGACTTGCCGGCCGCGAAGAGGTCGACGGTCTTGCCGCCGGTGAGGTCGGCGCACTGCTGGACCGGGCAGCCGCTCTCGCCGAAGAGGTCGGTGTAGCGCTTGATGCCGGCCTGCGAGGCGGACGAGTTGATCGTCGGCTTGTAGGTGGTGCCCTCCTTGGCGGCGATGTCGCCGCCCGCGTCCCAGACGAAGGGGAGCGCGCCGAAGGTGTACTTGCCGCCGACCGCGATGCCGAAGGTGTCCGGGTGCGCGGCGTGGATCTTCTGGGTGGCCGCGACCAGCTCGGCGTAGGACGTCGGGGCCGCGAGGCCGGCCTCGGTGAACAGGTCGGTGCGGAAGTAGAGCGCCCGCACGGCGACCCACCAGGGCAGGCCGTAGGTCTTGCCGTCGAGCACCGCGGTCTTGGCGATCGCCGGGTCGAGGTCGCCCTTGTCCTTCCACTTGTCGAGGTCGGCGCCGATCTCGGCGAGGCCGCCGGCCGCGACGTACCCGGGGAGGTCGGTGTTGCCGAACTCGACCAGGTCCGGGGCGCTGTTCGGGTCGTTGAACGCGCCCTTCATCTTGGCGGCGCGGGCCGAGGCGTCGGTGTCGATGTAGCTGACACTGACGGTGACGCCCTGGTGGGAGGCCTGGAACTCGGCGACGGCCTTGCTGACGACCGCTTCCTTCGCGGCGTTGCCGGCCTCGTTGTACAGCCAGACCTGCAGGGTGCCGGTCTTGTCGTCGGCCGCCTTGTCACCGGCCGGCAACGCGGTACCGGGCGAACAGGCGGCGGCGGCGAGACACGTGGCGGCGAGGACGGTGGCCGCGGCGGCCCGTCTGACGATTCGCATGGGTGGAGACCTCCCCTCCCGACAGTTGCCGCCGAGACGTGCGCCGCTGGGGACGGGCGCGTCGAAGCAGGCCCTGACCGGGGCCGATGGTGGGTGCGTGAACGCATTGATGTGGGGGTACGGCAGAGCGACCGCTCGGGTGGGCTACGTCGCCTGCTCGATGCCAGGGACGTTAGGCGCGGGCGCTCACGGCCAACAAGAGGCCGTTCGGGAAGTTTTGCAATGCACAACGGTGTATCGAAAAAGCGGTAAGCGAGGTGCGGGAGGGTACGGTTCGACAACCGCCGCAGTCCGGTGGCGGAACGAGAGGGGAACGGACCGATGACGGAGAAGGCGGTCAGCGCGGCCGGCACGAGCGCGGGCCCGGCAGCCGGCGCGACCGCGGGCGGCACGGCCACCGGCGCGGAGAAGCCGAAGAAGACCACGGGCGAGCGGAACCAGTCCTCCTCCCTGCGTCGCGCGCTGTCCGTCCTCGGCTACGTCCGCGACCACGGCGACGGCCGCGGCGTCCCGCTCGCCCAGCTCGCCGAGGCTCTCGACCTCAACAAGTCGACGGTCCTGCGGCTGACCGGCCCGCTGCTGGACGAGCACCTCCTCGACCGCGACCGGGAGACCGGCTGGTTCCGGCTCGGCCACGGCTCGCTCCGGCTCGGCCAGGCCTACCTCTCCACCCTCGACCTGCGCAGCGTCGCCGCCGAACACCTGCGCCGCCTCCAGCGGGAGGCCGGCGAGACCGTCCACCTGACCGTCTGGCAGGCGCCCGGCATCGTCTACCTCGACAAGGTCGAGGACGAGACCAACGTCCGGATGGCCTCCCGGGTCGGCAGTCGGGCCCCCGCCTACTGCACCGCCACCGGAAAGGCGATCCTGGCGTGGCTGCCCGAGGAGGCGGTCACCGAGGTCGTCGCCGCCGGACTGCGCCCCGTCACCGCCTGGACCATCTCCGACGAGACCCACCTGCGCGCCGACCTCGCCCGGATCCGCGCCCGCGGCTACTCGATCGACGACCGCGAGAACGAGCCCGAGGTCCGCTGCGTCGCCGCCCCGATCTTCGACCACACCGGCGAGGTGACCGCCGCCCTCTCGGTCTCCGGCCTCACCTCGCGGATGACCGCCGCCCGGGTCCGCGCCCTCGGCCCGGTCGTCGCCCAGGTCGGCCTGCGCATCTCCCGCGAACTCGGCTCCGACCGCGCGGTGACCTGACCGGCGCGTCCCGCCCGGGCGACCCCGGTGAACGCGGACGGGGCCCGGTACCTTCTCAGGTACCGGGCCCCGTCCGACGTGGAGCGCCAGGCCCGGGTTGCACGGACTCTCCCTACTGAAAGTAGGACGTGCTCTGGTAGCACCACTGACGCCTGACGAGAGATCATCTCCCTCGCGACAGGAAGAACAGTACCAG
>NZ_JAQYWW010000863.1:0-247 GCF_036322525.1 Streptomyces sp. BE20
CCACCGCTTCATCCGTGCCTACCTGCGACGACGGCAGATCCCGGCCCGCATCGCCCGCCGAGGCGTCGAGTCCTCCCAGCGCCTCGGCCGCCACCGTTGGGTGATCGAGCGCACCGTCGCCTGGCTCGGCGGCTTCCGCCGACTCCACCGCCGCTACGAACGCAAGGCCGACCACTTCGCCGCCTTCGCCAGCATCGCCGCAGCCCTCATCTGCACCCGACGACTATCCAAATGAGATGTCTTCTAA
>NZ_JAQYWW010000864.1:0-340 GCF_036322525.1 Streptomyces sp. BE20
GAACGCCACCGTGACCGTCACCGCCGACACCGCCGGCGCCGGCAACAAGCGCGCCGCCGCCGACACCCCCAGCCCCGTGACCCGCAAGTCAGACCCCGCGGACCACCCAGGCCCCCCGCCCGGCCCCCACCCTGCCCGCCGGCGCCGGCCGCTGCCGCCACTGCGACCCGCCGCGCGCCAGGGCCGCCACCGAGGCCGGCCCCGAGCGGAACAGGCGCTCCCCCGTCTGCACCACCACCTGCCCCGGCGCACCCCCGACCCCCGCCCAGCCCCCCCCCCACTCACCAGCCCGCCGCCCGGCCCGGGCACAGCCCGACGGACGCCGTGAGCGCCACCGAGA
>NZ_JAQYWW010000865.1:0-330 GCF_036322525.1 Streptomyces sp. BE20
AGGTTGGGACAGTGAGGCGAATGCGGCGAGGTAGAAGGCCCGTTTGAGCTGCTTGTTGCCGCGCCGGGAGGGGTGTTCGCCGCGGATGGAGGAGCCGGACGCGCGGGTGACTGGCGCCAGGCCCGCGTAGGCGGCGAGGTTGCCGGCGCTTGGGAAGGCCTTCGCGTCGCCGACGTCGACGAGGATCCGGGCGGCGGTCCTGATCCCGATGCCGGGCATCGAGGTCAGGACCGGGGAAAGAGGGTGCGTCTCCAGCAATTCCTCGATCCTCGCCGAGAGGAGTATGCGCTGGTCGAGGACCGCGGTGAGTGAGGTGGCGAGGCTGGGGAC
>NZ_JAQYWW010000866.1:0-19903 GCF_036322525.1 Streptomyces sp. BE20
CATCGTGGTCCTCTTCCTCACCGGCTTCTTCGTCTACGGCCCGCAGTCCTCGTTCTGGGCGCTCTGCCCCGACATCGCCGGCAAGCGGATGGCCGGCACCGCCACCGGCGCCGTCAACTGCTTCGCCTACCTCTTCGCCGGAACCGCCGAGCCCTTCATTGGCGGCCTGATGGACAGCACCGGCAGCACCGACCTCATCTTCTTCTTCGTGGCCGGGTGCTGCGTGTGCAGCGCGCTCGTCGCCCTCACGATCCGACGCTAGTGTCCTGCGCCGGAGGTCCGTCGGCAGAATCGGGCGAGGGAGTCGAGGATCTCGTCAGCGGTCTTGGTCCAGGTCAACGGCGTGGGGTCCTCGTTCCGGCGCTTGACCCACGTGCGGATCGCCGGGGTCTTGTGGTTCTGTGGTTGTCGCAGATCAGGTGAATGTCGAGCCCTGCGGGAACCTCCTGGTCGATCTTGACGAGGAACCTCCTGAACTCTGCCGGTACCGAAGAAGACGACCCGGCTCCGGCTCCCCGCCCCGGCGGCCGCCACCAGCTGCTGGTCCGCCGCGAAGTCGTTCGACCTCCGCGCTGAAGGCCAGTTCCGTACGCTCTGTCGCTGGGTGACGGGGTACCAGCCGGTGCTGGTGCGGCCTTCGGGGCAGGTGGTGACCTGGCGGGTGTTCCAGTCGACGCGGAGCGCGGCCCGCAGGAACTCTGGAGCTGCCGTGGCTCGTGCGGCGGAACCACTGAGCCCAAGAGCTCGGTAAGGACTCTTGACAGTCGGGTGGTCCAGACCACCAGTATTGGTCCAGGCCAGAGTGCTTCAGGTCGCCGAAGTCCCCACCTTCGAAGGGAGCGCGGTCCATGGCCGGACCCGTTCGCGCACCACTCCGAGCCCTGCTCGCCGGAGCCGTCACGGCCGCCGCCATCGCCGGCGTGGCGCTCACCGGCACCGGCACCGGCACCGCCCGTGCGGCGGGCACCCCACTGCCCGCCCAGGTCTTCGCCCCGTACGTCGAGGCCCGGGCCGGCGACAGCCTGTCCAAGCTCGCCTCGCAGCCGGGTGACAAGTACCCGACGACGGCCCTCCTCCAAGCCGCCGCCACCGCCTCCTCCCCGTCGCCCTCCGCGTCGAGTGTCCAGGTGCCCGCCATCCAGGTGCAGGTCAGCCCGTCCTCGGGCACGGTGACCGCCGGCTCGTCGACCACCGCGACCGTGAGCACGGCCATCATCAACAACGGCTCGAACACGTCCATCGCGATGACGGTCAGCGGCGTTCCTGTGGGGGTCACCGCCTCGGTCAGCCCGTCCTCGGTCAACGGGAGCTCCAGCGCCGCCCTGTCGGTGTCGACCGTGTCCACCGTCGTCCCCGGCACCTACACGCTGACGGTCAAGGGCACGCTGACCGGCACCTCGGCCACGTCCTCCGCGACCTACACGCTCACCGTGACCGGCACCGCCCCGGCGTGCTCCACCGCCTCCTGGGTCGGTGCACAGGTCTACACCGGTGGCAACACCGTCTCGTGGACGGGCCACCGGTGGAGCGCCAAGTGGTGGACGCTGGGCGAGGAGCCCGGCACCACCGGCCAGTGGGGCGTCTGGCAGGACCTCGGTACCTGCTGATCCGCACGCGTCGCCGGGCCGGGCCCCGGAACCGGGGCCCGGCCCGGCGACGCGTGCGGACTCTGTTGCTCATTTCGCTGAGGGGTGTTGGTCGGGGGACGGGCCGCGTCCGGGTCGGCCGAACGGGCCGGCCGTGCCGGACCGCCCCCCGGCCAGCGGTGCGAACGCGGGTGTTTACCCCCGGTGACCTGCGACGACACCGCGGAGTGACTCCACCTGCTGACCCACGGCGGCCTCGCCAAGGGCACCGTCACCGAGGTGACCGACGCGGGCCTGCTCCTGGCCCTCGCCACCTGACCCTAACTTTAGGCGCGGGACCGGCTGCAGCCCGGCACCTGGAGAGGACCGGCCCGCGGCTTCCGAACCCGAGCGGAAGCGGCGAGCCGGCCACGGTGCCCCCGTTTGCCGCGCTCCCCGTGGGACCACGGCCGCCTGAAGCGACGGCCGGATATCGCCGTAGGCCCGATCCCCGCGCCGCTACGGGAAGGCCGGCCAGCTGCCTCTAACACTGCCTCGCCGGCGAGGCAGCCCGTCCGGCCAGCCCACGAAGCCGGACGAAGAGCGCCTCCGTCCTGTCAGACCCTGCTGAGATGCTGACGCGATGGACGACGAGGCGCTGATGCGGGGCAGGGTCTACGGGGCCGACCACGACGACCCCGACCCCGGCCCCCGGCCGGGCCACGACTACCGGGAACTCGTCGCGGGCCCCCTCGACGGCCTGCTCCTGGACGTCACCGGCTGGGACGCCGAGCAGCTCGCCGACGGCGCCGCGCTGCCTACCGAGATCGGCTCGCACGGTCCCGGCGGCCGCGCCCGCTACGAACCGCGCTCCGAAGACCCGCGCCGCTGGGACTGGGCGGGCGACACCCCCTGACCTCCCGGCCCGGGTCCGGCAATCTGTCAGAAGTGAACGAGGCCACTCTGCGGACCGGTGGGGCTCGATGGCTTGTTTCCGGGCAGGTAACGGTGGATGTTGGGGGCGTGGGCACGACGAGCCCGATGGGAGCTTGCCCCGCAGCCTGGCTGAGTTGCTGGCCGCGCGGGTCGCACGGTTGGGTCCCGACGCGGCGGCGCTGGTGAACGCCGCGGCCGTGCCGGCGGTCCCGGCCACGCAGTCGCTGCTCGCCGAGGCCGCCGGACTGGACGAGGCCCGGGCGGACGCCGCGCTCCTGGAGGCGCTCGGCGCGGTGGTGTTGCGCCGGCTCGGCCCGGACACCTACGGATTCGCCCACGTCCTTGCGAGGGAGGCGGTCCACGACGGCATACCCGCCGCGGTCCTCGCCCGGACCCTCGGTATCGACATCACCGTCGCCGTCAAATGGCAGCGAGCCGCCGCCGGAGAGTGGGCCGCCTACGCAGCTGAAGTCAGCCGACGCACGACCTCGTGAGCCGTGCACCCGAGGGAGACCCGGGTACCGGATATGGGAAACGTCGGGAATAGCCGCTGGTCAGGCCGAGGATCCCTGATGGATTGAGTAACCGCGAGACCTACGATGACCACCATGGAACCAGTGCCCGCCCTCGTCCACTCGGACAGCCCCTTCATCAATTTCCGAGACTTCGACTTCGGCGAGGGATCCCACGGCTACCGCTGGGTCGACGCCACGCGTTTCCAGTTGTCGTCCGAGGCACTGGACAACCGAGACGTGCTGGCCGCCTTGATCGCACACCCGCAGTTTCGGAATACGTACGACGGCGCAGGCGTCCAGGACTGGCCACGGCACGGTCAGTGGTGGCTTGACCGAATCACCCCCGACTCCTACGAGACCATCGACGCCGCGACGGCCGTCGACGTCATCCGCTCCTGGGCCAACCACCATGGAGACGTCCCAGATTCACTCGCATCACGCCTGCGTCAGGAGGTCTACGTCCCAATCCGTGAGGCGACCAGCAGATATCTGCTGGGGCAGCTTCCCAAGGACGCGTTCCACGACTACGGCCCCATCCACATCGACTTCCACGAACTCGTCCTCATCGACCGCTCGGCAGCGACGCTCACTCTCCTCGTCGCAGCTGACGACTGACGCTGCCACGATCGGCGCCACAACCGCTTGAAGGGGGTATTCGGGCAGTTCCAGTAGCCGACTTCACCGCTATGGGTGTCGGACGAGGGGAACGGGAGATCCAGGTTGTCGTGAGTCTGGTCGGACGTGGGCGGAGGCACCTTCGGGAGGAAGGCATGGCAGAGGGCGGCGCGGACAAGTTCCGGTGTCGGTGCTGCATGCGAGTGCCCGGGTGAAAGAACGGGCCGCCGCGGCCCGGCCCGTCGCGGGCCGGGCCGAAGTGGTGACAGTGAAGATCGCCGGCCCTGTGCCGAGGAGGGCAGCCGGCAGCGGTCCTTCTAGTAGACCGTCAGGGAACTCGCCCTGTCGTTGATCCCGGTCGGGACGTTGATGGGCGGGCCGTAGGCGCCGTACTGGCCCAGCAGGTTGCTGTAGTTGTCCCCGTCATACAGGCTCAGGGTTCCGCCGCTTCGGTTCCAGAGGGCGCTGATCCGGTTGTTCATGTCGTAGTTGGCGAGCTTGAAGGAGCCGGCCCAGGGCACCACCCACAGCAGGCCGCCGCCGTTGGAGTTCTGGAACACGCATGCCTGGCCGTGCAGGCAGTTGTCCCACGCGGTGATCGCGGACGGGCTGTCCACCGTGATCGGCCGGATCACCGCAGGGGTTTCGGAGCTGCCGTTGGCGAGGGTTTCGGCCGAAGCCGCCCCCACCGTGGAGGCGAACATCATGGCAGTCCCAGCCGCCGCGAGAGCGATTCGCTTACGCATCAGATTCCCTTTCCTCGTTCGAGCGTACGCACTGTGCGCACATGTCAAATGGAGAACCGGCCTCGTGTCGAAGCCGGCAAACCGGCGCCCGACGGGCGAGCCGATGTTTCAGAGCCGTTGTACGGACCTGCCGCTGCGCGGTGAGGTCCCGGCTCGTCCGTCTCCCGGTGTGCGGAGCGCGCTGCGGCGCCCCGTGCATCAACAACCCTGTGGCGGCGGCGCATTGTCCGAAAGGTCCCTCTGGGCAGGACATTCAATCCGGACAATGATGCGTGTGCGGCGGGACGGGCCCGCCCAGGGGTGGCGGCATGGACGAGAGGCCGGAGGCGACGGGGTGCAGGGCCCGTCGGGGCAGGCCGGAGCGGTTGGCCGACGCACAGGCCGGCCCGGTGGAACGGTTCGCCTGGGGGCTGCGGCAGTTGCGTGACCGGGTCGGCGCCCCGAGCTACCGAGCGTCGGCGAAGGCGTCGCACTACGCCGCCAGCACACTGACGGAGGCCGCGAAAGGGGAGCCGCTCCCGTCGCCGGCCGTCGCGCATGCGTACGGGCGGGCGCGCGGCGGAGGGCAGACGGAGTGGGAGGCCCGTTGGCGTGCGGCCTCCCTGGCGCTCCAGGGCCCGGCGCAGGCGGCGGCCGGCGGCGGGAACCCTGCGGACGCAGGCGGTCCGGCTCGTGACCCGTACCCCGGGCCGGACGTGTTCGGCGCCGCGGACACCGACCTGTGCTTCGGCCGCTCGAGGCCGGCGGGCGATCTGGTGTCTGCGCCGGTGCGTTTTGGGGTCTGGCACGGCCGTGCTGCTGCGCGCAGTTCTGCCGGGCGGTGAGCTCGCCGCATTCGTCGAGTGCCTCCAGGACGCGATCGAGCAGGGCCGTCCCGGTCCCGACGCTGTCAGGAAGCACCCGTTGGATCCGCCCGTGGTAGGAGGCGTGCCGTGACCGGCGGGGTGCGGCCCGGCCGCCGCACCCCGCCGGCTGCGGGCCGGATACCGCAAGCCTGTGTCGTACCTGTCAAGCTCCGTCACCCGCTCCACGCTCCACGGCGGGCCGGAGAGCAGACCCGCCCACCTCAGGGCGCCCCGGCGGCCCACGCCGGACTGTCGGCCGCAGCCACCGATCCGCTTCGAACACCGGCTCCAGCACCAACTTCAAGGACGCCGGACCACCCGGTTCGCCACGGTCGGAATGCCCAGGCGGCGGAACTTGCCGTTCGCCTTCGGGATCATCCGCTCACGCACCGGGGCCGGCCGGAAGCTGCGTTCTCTCAGCTGAGACCGCAGCCCGTCGAGGAACACCTCGACTCCCTGCCCGGCCTCGCGGAATGTGCGGTTCTCCTGACCGCTCCTGCCGGCGCTGTGCCGGTCCGTGCGGTTCCGGGTCGGCGAATACCCCGGTCCACCGGTGCGTGCGACCACCGCTGGGACACGCGTCAGCGCACCCCGCCGCCCGCAGGGGTCAGCCATGAGGGGCCTCGTCCTGATCGGCGGCCTGGAGCGGGCTGTGCTGGGGGAACGTGGGCAGGAGCCAACTGGTGCTGTCGTCCGTGGGCCGGGAGGGCGGTTCGCGGCGAGGGGTGCCGCGGTAGTTCATGTACATCTCGGCCAGGACACTGACCTTCGCGCAGAGCATCCACGGCTCGAACGGCTTGGCGATGAAGTCGATCGCCCCGGCGTCGTAGCCGCGCAGCAGGCTCTCGGGGTCCGCTCCGATCGCGGTGACGAAGATGATCGGGATGTTGCGGGTCTGGGCGCGGCGCTTGATGCGGGCTGCGGTCTCGTAGCCGTCCATGCCGGGCATCTGCACGTCCAGGATGATCACGGCGACGTCGTCGTGCTGGAGCAGCGCCCTCAGTGCGTCCGTGCCGGAGGCCACCGCCAGCACCTGGCAGTCGGCGGCGGTCAGGACCGCCTCCAGGGCGATCAGGTTCGCGGGCTGGTCGTCGACGATGAGGACCCGTGGGCTGTCCGCGCCCGCAGGGGCGGGGCGGGTCATCCTGGAGTGCTGCGGTTCCTCGCCGGCCTGCTGCTCGGCCACGACCAGTTGGCGCTCCAGGAGCTCGCAGCGTGCTTCCGCGGCGAGCCGGCGCCGACGGGACTCCTCCAGCTCGGCCGTCAGCCGCGCGACTTCCGCCTCCAGGCGCCGGCGCTCGCGCAGCAGTTCCTCGCGGTCCCCGGCGTGCAGGACCAGTTCGTCGCCCCGGGCCCGTTCGCGGGCCCAGTCGCTCTCCAGCTGGTTGAGGCGCAGCGCCAGATCGGCGATGCGCTGGTTCCTGTCGAGCAGGGCCTCGCCGAGGATGTCGCTGTGGGCGGTCGAGCGCCGGGAGAGCCGGTCGGCCTCGGCCAGCTGGAACTGGAGCTGCTGGAGGGCGTGGCTGACCGAGGCGCTGGTGCGCTGGGCCGCCGCGTGCAGCGAACGCAGCAGGTCGATCGTCTCGGAAGTCGCGACGCTGCCGCGGTCGGCGCCGACGTCGGCGAGCAGGTCCTGGACGAACTGCCAGGGCGGGATCCGCTGTCCGGACAGGTAGCGGGAGACGGCTCCCGCACTCAGGTGTCGGCGCGCGCCGTAGCGGCGCACCGACGCCGTGGGCCGCAGGCCCGTGAACAGGCTGCGCAGGGCCTCGGCGAATGCCCGGCATTCGCTGTTCAGGTCGGGGCTCAGCGCTCGCAGGTCTCCCACCCGCCCACCCCCCGGTGTCTCGTAGGCCTCCACGGCGCCACCATCCTTGCAGTGTCGGGTCGGCTGCGGCCCGGGAATCCAAGGCACCCGGGCCGCAGCCTTCACGTCAGGCCGTCTCCTTGTCCGCAGGGTCCTCTCGGGGCTCGGCGACGAGCCGGTTCACGAACGACACGCTCGCACCGAACGCGCCGACGCCGTAAAGGACACACTGGGCCAGGTGCGTGCCCCCAGCGGCGCTCAGAACCCCAGCGCCGATACCCGTGAGCACGCCGACCAGCAGCACCAGGGCCGCCCTCGGCGACAGCAGCGCATGCCGCACCATCAACCTCCTCGATCCGTGGTAGCACTCGCCGCCACGACCTGCCCGCCAGCCGGATCGGCCTGACGGTGCATCACAGGATGAAGGAGGCGCCTGGTGTTGCGCCTCCGTTGCCGGGCCGGCAACACCGGATGGCAACACCGCGGCCTCGGGCTGTATCCGGCCGGGCACCGGCAATCCGGCCCCGGCTCCGCCCTCTCAGCGGTTCAGGGCCGGGCGGCGAGCGCCTCGACCTCGAACAGCACGTCGGGCGCGGCCAGGCTCGCGACGCCGATGAGGGTCTGCGTGGGCGGCTTCGAACCCCAGCCCTCCCGCACGGCAGCGGCGATCGGCCCGAGCTTGCCGAGGTCGTGGTCCACCACGTACGTCCTGAGCTGGACGACGTGGCCGAGGTCGAGCCCATGGGCAGCGAGGGCGACGCCGATGTTGTGGAACGCCCGCTCCACCTGCTCGGCGAAGTCGGCCGACACGACCGCGCCGTCCGGCCCCGATCCGTACTGGCCGGCGACAAACACCAGTTCCGTGCCCGCGGGGACGGCGGCGGTGTGGCTGTAGCCGAACGGAACCGGGTCGTGCAGACCGTCCGGATTGACGATGGCGTGCGCCAAGGGGATCACCTCTCGAATGCGGCAGGGCTTGTTCGTCCTGCCGGCAAGCCTCCCAACAAATCACGACGTCCCCTGTCGTGTATTCCCGTAGGGTTTTCCCATGCGCGCCGACCGCCTGGTATCACTGGTCCTGCTGCTCCGGCAGCACGGCCGGATGTCGGCCGCCACCCTGGCCGCCGAGCTGGAGGTGTCCACCCGCACCGTCCTGCGCGACATCGAGGCGCTGTCCGCCGCCGGCGTCCCGGTCTACGCCGAACGCGGCCGCCACGGCGGGTTCGCCCTGCTGCCCGGATTCCAGACCGAGCTCACCGGACTCAGCCATGACGAGGCACTGGCCCTGCTGGTTGCCGGATCGCGGCGCGGTACCCAGGCGTTCGGCCTCGGCGCGGCGCTCGCCTCCGCCATGCGCAAGGTGGTCGACGCCCTGCCCGAGAACTCCCGGGCGACCGCGGCAGGCTCCGTGCGGAGACTGCTCGTCGATCCCGACACCGACCTCCTCGCGCGTCGACGGAACGCCGAGGAGGTGCCCGACGCCGTCATGGCCGAGGTCCGGCGCGCGGTGCTCGCCGGACAGAAGCTGCGCATCCACTACGCGGCGGTGGACCAGGCCCCGAAATGGCGCACGGTGGACCCGATCGGGCTGGTCACCGTCCGCGACCAGGGCTACCTGCTGGCCGCGAGGTCAGGCGAGGACCGCACCTACCGGCTGTCCCGGATCGTGGCCGCCGAGGAGCTCGCCGAACCGGCCCAGCGGCCGGACCGGATCGACCTGGGCCGAGCGTGGGAGGAGCGCAGCATCCGGTTCCGCACCGGCGGGGACCAGGTCACCGTGCTGCTCCGGGTGGACCCGGCGCGGCGGGACGAGCTGGGGGGCACCGCGTTGACCGTCCACGCCGGAGAAGTCGAGGGCCCGGACGGCTGGCTGCGGCTCGAAGCGACCTTCCAGGATCCCCGGCACGCCGAATGGGCGCTCTGGCAGCTCGCCACCGACGCGGAGGCCCTGGCCCCGCCATGGCTGCGCGACCGCCTGCGCGACCGCGCCGCCGCGACCGCCGCCTCCTACAACGCGTCGCCCCGAGGCCTGCGCTCCGATTCCTGAGGCCCGAGGCGGGACACCGCCGGAGCTCGATGCCCGAGGTCCGAAGCAGGGCACCTGAGGAAGGGCGGCCGAGGCGCGGAAGGACGTCGTGACCGTCTGGGGCCCGCCAAGACGAGTGCCGACCCCGAATCGACCTCACCGCGGCCTACGCCTGGCTTCGCGGATCTCTGCCCCGTTCCGAGGTCGTACGGAGACTTGCCGCGGTTGTCCTCTCCGAGAAGACCGGTACCGCCCTCACCCGGACCGCCCTGTGGGGTAGTCCCGAGGTCGTCACGCCCGGCGCGAAGACCGCCACCGACGGACTCGTCGGCCGCCACCCCCTGGCCGGCATCCTGGCGACAGCGACCGCCTGGAACGCCCCGAACAGCTCGCAACCTACGGCTTCGCCGACGACCCGCTCGACACACCGCCCGAACACTTCAACGCGCCGCACGGCCGCTTCGTCGTCGCACATCTCAAGGACCACCCTCAAGCACTCGGCTGCGGGGGTGGCACGTGACGACGCCCGGAACCGCTGAGATCAGGCGCATGTACGTGACACCGGAAGCTCGTGGCGTGTTCCTCGGCAGTCAGATCCTCCGTTTCCTCGAACCAGTGGCCCACCAGCACGGCGGTCAGGCGGGGAGGTCGAGGGTGGCGACGGCTCCGCCATCCGGGGCGTTCGCGAAGGTCAGACGGGCGTTGAGGACTGCGGTCTGGCCGGTGGCGATGGTGAGACCGAGGCCGTGGCCGTGGCCGCGTTCCGCGGCTCCGGTGCGGAAGCGCTGCGGCCCATCGGCGAGGAGGGTGTCCGGGAAACCGGGTCCGTGGTCGCGCACGGTGATCCGGCTGCCGGCGACGATGACCTCGACGGGGGCGGCGCCGTGCCGATGGGCGTTGGCGATGAGGTTGGTGATGATCCGCTCCACGCGGCGCGGGTCGGTGCGGACGGTGGCGGGTGTCGTCAGCCGGAGCCGGACAGGGCCGTCGCCCTTCCTGCTCACCTCGTCGATGAGATCTCCCAGAGGTACCTCGTCGAGGCGGGCGCTCTCGGCACCGGCGTCGAGACGGGAGACCTCCAGCAGGTCCTCCACCAGGCCGCGCAGGGCGCGGACCTGGGTACGCACCAGGTCAGTGGCCTCATCGTCCTCGGGCAGCAGGCCGGCGGCGATGACCAGGCCCATCAGCGGGGTACGAAGTTCGTGCGCGACGTCGGCAGTGAAGCGCTTCTCCGCGGCGAGCCGTCCTTGCAGCGTCGCGGCCATCTCGTCCACGGCAGTGGACATCTCGGTGATCTCGTCGCGGGCGCGGCCCCGGCGGCCGATGCGGGCGTCGAGATCGCCGTCCGCGATCCGGCGGGCGGTCCGGGAGGTGTGGCGCAGGCGCCGGTTCATCCGCTCCGCCGCCAGCGCGGTGACGGGTACCACGACGGCGAGGGCCGCGAGGGCGGCCTTGACGATGCTGCGGTCCAGCAGTTGAAGGCTGCGCACGGTGGCGCTCAAGTCGGTACGGACGGTGAGCACCTGGTCGTCGCCGACCGGGACGGCCGCCCACATCCAGTACCAGTTCGGTGCTTTGACGTCGTACCACAGCGCGTACTCACCGGGGACCCGCGAGTCCTGGACCGCCTGGGCCAGCGGCCGGGGCAGGCTGCCCGTGGGCTGGAGGGAGGCGTAGTCGGGGCGGCGGCCTGTACGGGAGAACTCCTGCTCCGCGGAGCCCAGCCGGGCGATCGCCAGGTCGCGCCCCGTCCGGTCGCCCCGCTCCGCGGTCGCTCGGTGGACGAGCACGCCGATCACCACGGCGATCGCACCGCAGGCGAGCGCGACCAGGGCGGTGATCTTCCAGCGGAGGGAGCGCGGGTCCAGCAGGCGCGGGCCGACGCCTCGTGCGGTCATCGCGTCAGCTCCGTACGAGCTTGTAGCCGAAGCCCCGGACCGTTTCGATGCGCTCGGCGCCGATCTTCTTCCGCAGCCGCACCACGCACAGGTCGACGACTCGGGTGTCGCCCTCCCAGCCGTAGTCCCACACCTCGCGCAGCAGGCGGCGGCGGTCCAGGACCGTGCCGGGGTTCTCCGCGAAGACCAGCAGCAGGCGGAGCTCGGTGGGAGTGAGGGGGACGGCCCGGCCGTCCACACACACGTCCAGGCCGCGGAGGTCGATGGTGAGGGCACCGAAGGTGAGCAGGTCCGGCACTGGCCCGGCGGGGGAGCGCGGGGGCCGGCTGTGCGGCTCGCCCGGCGCGGGCTGCTCCTCCCGTGCGGGCTGCGCGGCGGCTCGGTCGTGGAAGGTGGCGCGGCGCAGCAAGGAGCGGATGCGGGCTACGAGCACGGGGATGTCGACGGGCTTGACGACGTAGTCGTCGGCGCCGGCCTCCAAGCCGGCCACGACGTCGAGGGCGTCGCCGCGGGCGGACATCATCAGGATGGGGGTGAGGGTCTGTTCACGGACGCGTCGGCACAGGCTGATGCCGTCGAGGCCGGGCAGCATCACGTCCAAGATCAGGACGTCGTGCTCGCCGGCCCGGACGGCGTCCAGGCCGTCGAGCCCGTCGCCGGTGACGTCGACCTGGTACCCGTAGCGTTCCAGGGCCATGTGGACCGAGCGGCGGATGATCGCGTCGTCCTCGACGAGCAGCACGTTGACCGCGTGGGGTACTCGGGTGGCGGACAAGAGCTCTCCGATGTCGTCGCCTGGGGGTGGGGTGCCCATTCCAACACGTCGGGGACCGTTCGCGGCCGCCGGGGCAGCGGTGCGCGGGTCGCTGCCCCGGCGGGTGCGGACGGGTGCGGGCGGGCGGAAGCGGTCACAGCTGCAGGGACGCCGCGACCGGGAGGTGGTCGCTGCCGGTGTCGGGCAGAGTCCACGCGGACCGCGCGGTGATGCCCTTCACCAGGATCTGGTCGATGCGCACCACCGGGAACGGCGCGGGCCAGGTGAAGCCGAAACCGTCCCCGGCCTCCTGCTGGGCCGAGCGCAGCTGCCCGGTGAGCGTGCGCAGCGCGGAGTCGTCGAAGGAGCCGTTGAAGTCGCCCAGGACGACGACCCTCGCGAGCGGCTCGCTCCGGACGGCCGCAGCGAGCTTGGCGGCCGCGTCGTTGCGGCCGGCGGTGGTGAATCCCGCGTCCAAGCGCACCCGGACCGAGGCGAGATGGGCCGTGTAGAGGGCGACGGGGCCCTTGGGCGTTTGGACGGTCGCGCGCAGGGCCCGGGTCCACGGCATGATCTCCACCGGCTCCACGCCCTGCAGCGGGTACTTGCTCCACAGCCCGATGCCCCCGCGCACCTGGGAGTAGGGGTAGGCGGTGGCCAGCTCGCGCCGGTAGGTCTCCTGCGCGCGGCTCGCCAGTTCCTCCACCGCCACGACGTCGGCTCCCGAACCGGCCAGGGCACGCGCCGTCCGGGCGGGGTCGGGATTGTCCTCGTTGACGTTGTGGCTGACGATCGTGAAGTCCCCGCCGCCCGTGCGCTTGTCGAGAAGAGCCGGTGCGAACAGGACGCTCCAGACGAGGGCGGGCAGCAGCGTGGCCACCGCGGCCGGGGCGGAGCGTCGCAGTGCCGCCAGGAGGAGTAGCACCATGATGCCCAGGCCCGACCAGGGCAGCACGGTCTGCCAGAGGCTGGCGAGGTTGACCGGGCCGTTCGGCAGCCAGGGGTTCAGCCCCGTCAGGGCGGCGAGCACAGCGGCGGCCCCCGCGATCAGCCGCCCGCGCCGCCCCACGGCCCGATGGGCTGGACGGTGAGGAAGAAGGCTGCGAACCGTCCGGCGGCGCGGCCCGTCGCCGTCGCCCGACCCGTGGGCCGGGACCGTGACAACCGTTGCCGGAGGCGTCGTCGCCGGGGCCGTGCCGGTGCGCGTGCTCACGCCCACTCCCGCTGGCCGCCGTCGAGCGTCGGCAGGACGCCGGGCAGTTTCCGCCGCAGGGCGTCCACGAGCCGGCCACTGCTCTCCAGAGCCGCCCGCATGCCGTCCGCGGGAGCGGCGCCGGCCCGCTGGCCGAGCACCACACCGTAGACGAGGCGGCGCCCCGAGCCGCTCTCGGCGTCGGCGACCTCCAGCGCCCACATCAGGTTCCCGCCCGCCGAGGTGGTCGAACCGGTCTTCAGACCCACCACCCCGGGCAGGTCGAGCAGCCTGTTGGTGTTGTGCAGCGGCTCGGGCCGGCCCGGCAGCGTGGTGTTGCGCAGGGCCACCGTGGCCCGCAGCGCCGGCTCCTTCATCGCCTCACGGGCCAGTTTCAGCTGGTCGGCGGCGGTGGACACGGTCGTGGCCTCCAGGCCGCTGGCCCCGGTGTAGGTGGTGCCTGTCATCCCCAGCCGGGCGGCCTCCGCGTTCATCCGGGACACGAACGCCTCCTCGCTGCCCGCGTCCCACCGGGCAAGCAGCCGCGCCACGTTGTTGGCGGAGGGCAGCAGCATCACCTCCAGCAGCTTGCGCTGGGTTAGGCGCTGCCCAGCAGTGACGGGAGCGGTCGACTCGTCCGCCGAACCCGCCTCGGCGGCGGCCTGCGCGTCGACCGTGATCGTCGGCCCGTCCTCGCCGTCCTTGAGCGGATGGTCCCGGAGAACGACGTACGCCGTCATCACCTTGGTCACGCTCGCTATCGGCACCGGCTGCTGCCCCCCTCTGACGGCGAGTACGCCGACCTTCGCCGCCGCGACGGCCGACTGCCCCTCCTGCGGCCACGGGAGGCCGAGAGCGGCGATCGCGTCCGACACTGGTAGCACCAGCGCC
Organism: Streptomyces sp. BE20; assembly: GCF_036322525.1. Taxonomy (NCBI): domain Bacteria; kingdom Bacillati; phylum Actinomycetota; class Actinomycetes; order Kitasatosporales; family Streptomycetaceae; genus Streptomyces; species Streptomyces sp. BE20. The sequence continues at coordinate 13,791 of NZ_JAQYWW010000866.1, forward strand.
CGGCCCGCCCGGCTGTCGTCGACCTGCCCGGCACCGCCGCCTTGCCGAGGGACCAGCGTGCCACCCCCGGCGCCGACACCGACGAGTATGACGACGGCCAAGGCCCACATCGCCCCACGGCGCCTCAGAGGGAGCCGACCGGCGGTGGTGTGCGGGTCTCGGACTTCAGGTTGCGTGGGCACAGACACGACAGCGGCCTCCCAGAGCCAAAGGGACGAAGAACCCGGTGGCAGTGGTCACCAGGTGTGCCTACAGGCTCCGCGACCGGCACTTCAGCCTGCGCGTAGCGGGGCTTCCGTTGACGCGCGGGTGTGTATCAGCCGTGTACTGCATGACTGTCGTGGTCCCGATGGTGTGGGGACCACCGGGCCGGCCGGTGTCCTCACTCCGCAGCTGAACTTGAAAGCGTGGTGTCGGGCCTGGTCGTGGTCAGCCGTCCATGATCAGCCCGGCCTCGCGGAGGCATCCGTCGATCGGGTGAGGGCGGTACTGGATCTTCCTGAGGCGTCGTTCGACTGTCTTGGCCAGGTGGTCGACGTTGATGAAGGCGAAGGTGTCGACTCCGCGCTTCATCAGCGCCCAGATGCCCTCCTGCGGGTTGAGGTCCGGTGCGTACGACGAAAGTTGGAGGACGGTGAGTCAGTCGCTGTTCGCAGCGATGAACTCCTTCATCTGCGGCAGCAGATGGACTGACAAGTTGTCCCGGACCAGCACGATCGGGCCGCCGAGCCGGATTCGGCTCGCACGATCAGGTCCTGGTAGTCCAGGCAGGTAAAGGCCTTCGGCTCACCCTTTCGGCCCCGGTGGACACGGAAGCCGTAGATCAGTCGGGACCGCTCGCCCTGCTTGTAGCAGGCCATCCCTGCTATCGACACTCGTCCGCGTCCGGCACCGCCCTGGTGGTACCCGGCGTGAAGGGCGTCGCCGTCGACCCCACGGGCCGCTACCTCCTGCACACCCCGTCAGGTACGACCGGGCCGGCGCCGCTCACGCTGCGCGACCTGGAGACGGGCACCGACGAGACCGTGACCGACCGCCCCGCCACGGCCGGGATCGACACGGTCAGCGCAGGCGGGCGCCATATGGTCTTCCAGTCCACGGCCGAGGACCTCGTCCCCGGCGACACCAACGGCAAGGCGGACATCTTCCTGCGCACCCTGCGCTGACCGGCCCACAGACCGGGTGCCGGCCCGGGATCCGCGCCGAAGGTGATCCCCCGGCGCCGGGACGACCGCCACGTTGCGTTCCGATCCCCTCCGCCATGATCACTGCCCATGGCGGAGGGGATCGGAACGCAACGGCAGGACGCCGCCGTACCGAGGAACCCGCCCGAGTCCGCGCGGCACCACCTGCGTCGGCGGCCGAACGTCTCGGGTACGGGCGGTTTTCGGGTCCCGGTTGTGCCGGTGGACGCAGGGTACTGGACACCGATGTCGAAGCCTGGCGCGCCGTCGCCCACCTACCACAGGCCGCAGGCGAACTACTTCCCTGGCTGCCCCGGCTCCTGGCCGACGCGGACCTCTCCCAGGGCTGGTCCTGGTCGGAAACCTGCGCGCTGGTTGCCGTCCTTCGCCAGCTCGGCGACCCGGCGGCCGTGCCCGCACTCGCCGAGGCCCTCACCACCTGCGTGCGCCAGGACCAGCAACGCGGCGCAACCGCGGCCCTCCACGCGTAGGCCGGTTTCTGAATCGATGCCGCCTGAGTCCTGGAGAGCATCCGTCCGCTCGCCGACGCCCCCGCCCTGCCCCAGATCCACGCGGAACTCGCCCGGGCCCCGCCGCAACGGCGGCATCTTCACCGGCATCGACGAGGACGAGGCACGGCAGGACACTGCTCGGACCCTCATCGACCGGCCGGCCTGAGCCGGGATCGGAGATACGCCGGCCTGCGGCGCGCGCGGGAGTACGGGCCGGCCACTGTCGGGAGTGCCGCCTGTCCTGGTGACCGCTCCCCGGACACGGCGTCGATCGTCTTCCTCGCGCCGGACCCCGGGCGGGTTCTCATCCCCGGGCGGGTTCGCAGGCCGGTGTCGTTGTGGTGTCGGCCCCGCGGAGTGGACGCCCCGGCCGGGACAGCGGTCACCCGGCCGGTGGCAGCAGTGACACGCGCGGTCCGGCGCCGTCGTTCGGTCGGCTCGGGGACAGTGGTGAAGCGGACCCCATGCCGAGGTATCAGTCGCCGATTCCCGTTCGCGCCCGCGCTTGTGTCGACCGTGGGGCATCCGGCGAGGCTGTCGAAATTACGTTCGGGAATGTCGGTGGTTCGTGAGAATCTTTCCCCTGTTCACCTCACCTGATGGAGAAATTGTGACGAGCCGTCGTTCCGCCCTGATCGCGGCTGCCACGGTGCTCGCCCTGTCCGCCGTGGCCGCCTGCAACGACGGCGACGCACAGTCCGCCCCAACGGCTGCCGGCGCCCCGGCCACGCCGAGCGGGACCACCAGCAGCGCTCCGACCGGGACAGCGAGCAGTGCTGCGACCGCGGACACGCCCACCGTCGCACCGACTCCGGCAGCGACCGCGATGCCGAGCCCCGCCGGTGCGCCGGTCGACGCCGCCAGCCCGTTCGCCAGCACGACCGACAACTCGGTGGTGGCCGGCTACCCCCAGATCACCGTGCCGGCCGGCTACACCGACCAGGGACTGCCGCTCGGGGTCTCCTTCCTCGGGACGCGCTTCAGTGACGCCCGACTGCTCGGCTACGCCTACGCGTTCGAGCAGGCCACCCACGCCCGCCACGCCCCGAACTACCTCCCCACCCTCCCGTAGCCCGCCCGCGGTCGAGGCCCACGGCCTTTCGGGGCGCCGGGCGCCGAACCCCCGGACGGCCGGGTGGGTGGTGCGCCGGGCCTCGACGGCGGCATCCATCGTGGCGGCCAAGCCAGGCCAGGCCAGGCCTGGCGGCTCGCGCTCCGGCTTACCGAGCACCGCCGAAGTCATACCGCCCCCGCGACTTGCTCCCATGTCACCGGGCGGACGGATGCCAGGCGGTTGCGCCGGCGTGCACACGTCGGTGTTCGGCGTTGTTCTCCTCCTGGGCCCGGGCCGTGCAGAACGCGGCGGTGTGTCCGGCCGGGCCGGAGCCGATGATGATCACGCTATGGGCGTCTGTACGGGCGGCGGTGTCGGTCATGGGTCATCTCTCGTGGCCTGCGGTGGACTTGGCGTCGATCTCGGCGATCAGGTTCTCGATGAGGGTGCGGATGGCGTCACGGACGGGGCGGACGGCGTCGACACCCTGTCCGGCCGGGTCGTCGAGTTTCCAGTCGAGGTAGGTCTTTCCGGGGAGGTAGGGGCAGGCGTCGCCGCAGCCCATGGTGATGACGTAGTCGGAAGCCTGGAGGGCCTCGGCGGTGAGGACCTTCGGGGCCCGGCCGGAGAGGTCGATGCCGACCTCGGCCATGGCGGCGACAGCGGCCGGGTTGATCTCGTTGCCGGGCGCGGAGCCGGCGGAGCGGACCTCGATGCGGTCCCCGGCGAGGTGGGCGAGGAATCCGGCGGCCATCTGGGAGCGGCCGGCGTTGTGGACGCAGACGAACAGCACGGACGCGGCGGGCGCGGTAGCGGTCATCGGAGGTGTGTCCTTCATGGTCGGGCGCAGCGGCCGGCGGGGGCGGACGCGAAGCGCCGGCCGGTACGGGCTGGTATCAGTCGCGGATGATGTGACAATATCAGTCCATGATGATGTCAGTCGACGCTGATCTGATCCGGGTGCTGTCCGACCCGCTCAGGCTCCGGATCGTGACCCTGTTGGCCCGCGAGACCCTGTGCACCACCCATCTGGTGGAGGAGACCGGCGCCCGCCAGACCAACCTCTCCAACCACCTCAAGGTGTTGCGTGAGGCAGGCGTGGTGGACACCGAGCCCTGCGGCAGGTTCACGTACTACCGGCTGCGGCCGGAGGTGCTGGAGGCCTTGTCGGGGCAGTTCGCCGACCTCGCGGCCACTGCTCGCGCCAACGCCGACACCAAGAGGTCCTGCTGATGGCCCGCACCGGGCCTGCCCCGGCGCCCGGGTCGACCGACCGCCTGTCGGTCGCGGCCGAGCTGTCCTTCCTCGACCGCTACCTCGCGGTGTGGATCCTGGCCGCGATGGCGGCCGGCATCGGGCTCGGCCGGCTGGTCCCCGGACTGAACGGCGCGCTGGCGAAGGTCGAGATCGGCGGGATCTCCCTGCCGATCGCGGCCGGCCTGCTGGTCATGATGTACCCGGTGCTGGCGAAGGTGCGCTACGACCGGCTCGACGCCGTGACCGGTGACCGCAGGCTGATGACCTCGTCGCTGGTGATCAACTGGATCGTCGGCCCGGCGGTGATGTTCGCTCTCGCCTGGGTGTTCCTGCCGGACCTGCCGGAGTACCGCACCGGCCTGATCATCGTGGGCCTGGCGCGTTGCATCGCCATGGTGATCATCTGGAACGACCTCGCCTGTGGCGACCGGGAGGCCGCGGCCGTCCTGGTCGCCCTCAACTCGATGTTCCAGGTGACCGCGTTCGGGGTGCTCGGCTGGTTCTACCTCGACCTGCTGCCCGGCTGGCTGGGCCTGGGGGAGGGGCAGCGCCTGGACATCTCCATGTGGAAGATCGCTCTCAACGTCGTCGTCTTCCTCGGCGTCCCCCTCCTCGCAGGCTTCCTGACGCGCCGCCTCGGCGAGAAGAAGCTCGGTCGCGCACGCTACGAGGCGAACGTCCTGCCCCGGATCGGCCCCTGGGCGTTGTACGGGCTGCTGTTCACGATCGTCGTCCTGTTCGCTCTGCAGGGGAAGACCATCACCTCCCAGCCGCTGGACGTCGCCCGCATCGCACTGCCGCTGCTCGTCTACTTCGCGATCATGTGGTTCGGCACGTTCGCCCTCGGCAAGGCCATCGGTCTCGCCTACGAGCGCACCGCCACCCTGGCCTTCACCGCCGCCGGCAACAACTTCGAGCTCGCCATCGCCGTCGCCATCGCCACCTTCGGCGTCACCTCCGGCCAAGCGCTCTCCGGCGTCGTCGGCCCCCTCATCGAGGTCCCCGTCCTGATCGCCCTGGTCTACGTCTCCCTCGCCTGGCGCAAGAAGGACACGGCCGCCGCCTGACCGCTGCGACCATGACGCCGTGACCCGGCGTGCCCGCCGGTGAATCCTGCGGGCTTGCCGGGCCGAGCGGCGAATCAGGCCTCCGACGTCGCTGGGCCACTCACCGGGCCGGAACGCTGAGAGCGCCATTGCTCCAAGGCTTCGCGCTCGGGCAGCTCGGGCAGGTTGGCCTCGTGGCTGTCGGGGTTGCGGATGGCGGCGAAGCAACCCTTCGCGAAGGCCGCGGCACTGCGGTGGCCACTGCGGTAGGTGTCGCCGCCGAGCTTCTCCCTCGCCTCCCGCGTCCCGTCGCAGTACACGTCTCCGCGCGCCGGACCGCCGCCCGGTGCTGTCGCCGACGCCCGGCGCTGCCGGCCTGCACCTCGGTGCGCCACCCTCTTGACGTGGCAGTCACCGGCGGGCGCGGGGTGTCAGTCGATGGCCGGGCTGCGGCGCTCGATGAGCAGGACGTCGCGCCAGACGCCGTGGTGGCGGGCGACGCGCTCGCGGGTGCCGATCACGCGGAACCCTGCTCTGGAGTGGAGGGCGAGGCTGGCGGTGTTCTCCGGGAACACCCCGGACTGGATGGTCCAGATCCCGGCCGCCTCGGTGGAGGCGATCAGCGCCTCCAGGAGGGCGCCGGCAATGCCGAGGCCGCGGCAGCCGGGGTGTACGTAGACGGAGTGCTCGACGACCCCGGCATAGGCAGGCCTGGCGGAGACCGCGCTGACCACGGCCCAGCCCAGCACCTCGTCGGACGGGCCGAGGGCGACGTGGCGGTGCTCCGTCAGGCGGGTGGCGTCGAAGGCGTCCCAAGCGGGGACAACGGTCTCGAAGGTGGCGTTGCCCTCCTCGATGCCCGCCCGGTAGATCGCCAGGACCTGCTCGGCGTGCTCGGGCCCCATCGGCCCGAGGGTGACGACGGCGTGCGGCAACGGGGCTCCTTCGGGTGGCGGGTCAGCGGTTGAGGTCGAGCAGGGTGGCCATACCCGCCACCACGGACGGCGCGACCCGGTAGTACACCCAAGTGCCCCTGCGCTCGCTGGTCAGCAGCCCGGCC